>JAGVEK010000417.1 GCA_020058315.1 Candidatus Zixiibacteriota bacterium | reverse complement strand
GGATAGAACCAAGCACCCACGCCCCAGCCGAGAAAAAACGGGGCGACGACGCCAAGTGATGCAACAAGAAGCGAAGACAGTCCCAGCTTCAGCATCTCCCCCAGATTCGACTCCAAGCCCACTTGGAACAGCAGGAGAATCACGCCGAGTTCGGCCAGAATCTCGATTGTGTGGGAGTGCTTGATCGGCTCGAACCAATCGATTCCGACAAGCATGAGATTGCCCAAGAGAACTCCGAGCACGAGCTCTCCCAGGACGGCCGGCTGGCCCAAAAGGGCCGCACCACCGGCGCCGAGGCGGGCCACCGGCAGGATGATCACCAGGGCAAGGAGGACGGTGATGATGTTGTCGGGTGAGTTCATCGTAGTGGACGACGCGGACAAAATGGACGTGGTGGACGAAGTGGACGCTGGTGCCGCTGCTGCGCTATGCGCCCATGTTCTCCGGGTCGATGCCTTCCTGGCGCAGCAGGAAACACTTGTGTTGCAGGTTGCCGGAGAAGCCGCCCAGAGACCCGTCGGACCTGATCACACGGTGACAGGGAACCACAATTGGGAAGGGGTTCTTCCCCATGGCGCTGCCCGCGGCGCGTGCGGCGCCGGGGTTGCCCGCGCGCGCCGCGATTTCGCCATAGGACATTGTCTTGCCGTGCGGGATCCGTGCGCACACCTGCAGGGCCTTGCGTATGAATCCATCCACACGGGACCAGTCGACTTTGAGGTCGAATGCCCGGCGCTTTCCGGTGAAATACTCGGTCAGGGCGCGGCGGGCGGATGCGGTCGCTGTCCGATTGGATTCGACGACCACGTCATTGCGGAGCAGTTGTTCGACGAAATCCAACTCTGATTCGCAAATGTCAACGCGCCAGAGCCCACGGGGTCCGACGGCAAACCAGACGTCACCGAGTCCCCTGACGGAGATCTTATCGAATGAGACGGTTGTGGTCTTGCGCATATCGCCCTCCTGCCAATCGCACTTCCCATATGAAATATAAGGCATCCAGTTCGGTCGAGGCAAAAGAAGAACCCCGCCCCATGGGTCACACGGGACGGGATTCTGTCGGCAAACCGTTGGGATTGATCCAGCCCATTGGCGCGCGACCGGAGCACGAAGCTCCATCAATGACGCCCGGGGCTAAACCTCGGTCACCTCACTGATCCTGCATAAACCCATTGGATCACCTCCTTCCCCAGTGTTAGCATCAAGATAAATCGCGGCCAAAAACTGTCAAGATCAAATATGGGCGAATTTTCGAGTCCTTGAGCTTCCAGGAGCACAGGGCAGCATTGACCACTTGAGTGCAATCGCCTATCATAGTTCTGTACGGTTCTAAACCGGGCCCGGCTGAGAGTCTCGGAGACTGATGTGTTGGTGCGACGCGTTTTGGTTCTGCTGATGGCAATCGCGGTTGCCATCGCCTGCTCTGAGAAGAAGGGGCCGGTCAATCCTCCGGCGTGCGACTGCCCGTATCAGGGTGACCTGGACGGCAGTGGCGTTCTGGACGCCTTCGACGTCATAGCAACGATCGATGTCGTCGCCAACGGCCACGTAGATCCAGTGGATCCCGCCTGCTCTCATATCGGGCGAGCTGACTGCAATTGCGATTGCGTAGCGGATTCCGCCGATGTGGACTATCTGATCGAATCTGCCTTTGCAAATGGGCCACGTCCCTGCAACCCGTGCGAAGCAGGAAACGAATGCCCGCGCGTGCAGGTGGCACTCCTTCTTGCTCGTCGGTGACGCTGGGAATTCACGATCAAATCTGACAAAGGCCAAGGGGCTGAAAGCCCCTTGCCTGGGCGCTGGGCATGGCGCGGGCGCGGGAGGCGCGGTTGGACGTCGCCGGACGACAGACAGACCATGAAGGGTTATGGTGTGGTAGCACGACGCACGAATCTTGTTGCCATATTGAGGCATCGCGTTAACTTCAGCGTGAAACACGGGAGAACTCATCAGGCGGAGTCACCATGAGCGAGATTATCAAACGAGAAACCACATTCGCCGTCGCGGCGTTGCTTCTATTCGCCGGCGTGGTCTGGCTTTTCTACCGGATGATGGCGCCGTTCCTGGCGCCAATTGCCTGGGGCGCAATTCTTGTAGTGACGGTGCAACCACTGCATACCAGGTTGTGCAAGAGATTCCGGCGCCGTGGAATTCCGGCGCTTCTCATGACCTTGCTTGTGGCAATTGTGATCATCGTGCCCGTGATTCTTCTCGGTTTTTCGCTCGTCGATGAAGCGTCGGGATTGTACGCGCGCGTTCAAGAGGCGGTCGGTACACAGGGTGTCGGCTGGCCGGACTTGCGTCAGTTGCCCTGGGTGCAGTCACTGACTGGCCATCTCGAAGGGGTGGTTGACCTCTCCGGGTTGGACATCAACAAGGCGGTGCTGGACGTGCTGGGGAGAGTCTCGTCGTTCATCGTATCACATGCGACGAGTCTGCTGACTAATATCGGGCGGACGATGTTGCAGTTTCTGCTGGTCTTGCTGACCATGTACTACCTGTTCAAGGATGGCGATGGGCTACTGAAATTGATGAAGGAATCGATCCCTCTCCCCTCCGCCCGTTCGGAGAAGATTTTGGCGCATATCACCAACGTGGTCCGTGCCACGATTTACGGCGGACTTGCGGTGTCGGCATTCCAAGGGATCATGGGCGGGTTGATGTTCTGGATCATGGGGGTTCCTTCGCCTGTGTTCTGGGGAGCGGTGATGGCTGTGCTGACGTTGATCCCGCTGCTCGGTGCTTATATCGTCTACCTTCCGGCGGCAGCATTCTTGGTGTCCGAAGGGTCGATCATCAAGGGGATCATCCTCGCGGCCTGGGGGGTGGGGGTAGTCTCACAGATCGACAATTTCTTGACGCCGATGCTTCTCTCCGGTCGCACGCGGCTTCATCCGATACTGCTCTTCTTCTCCATTATGGGCGGCCTGCTACATTTCGGGTTCCTCGGGTTGGTTCTCGGTCCGGTTGTCGCGTCGGTCTTTGTTGCCGTGTTCGATTTGTATCGGGATGCGATACGTGATCCGGTGCAGGACGCGGGATGAGGAACGGGACGAAGGACTGAGGACTGAGGACCAAGGACTAAGAGCCTTCGTGTGGGCTTGCCGCGCCGTTCTTCTCTGGCTGCCTCCCGGCGGGTCCGATCTTCTGTCGAGTTCATCGCTATGTGACCTTGTGGCGCAGGCGCCATGGCCTGCGAATCATGGGCAGGATGCCCATGCCACCAAAGCAGATTGTGGACTGATTCGCACTCAGATTGAACGGGCTGTTGCCGCAAGATTGCCGGCGTTACGCTCGCAGTGAAGAACACGGGTTTGAAGACCCGTGGCACCGCGGGCCGAACGCGCTCCTGGTGGACCACCAGATGGGCTTGATCGTTGTGATGCGTTCAGTTCCCTGCACAGTGGCCGATACCTTTAACTGAATAGCTGGAAGAAAGAGGGCATGTTAGCGTGAGCCATTTCGAGGATACCACAGTAATCGCCCAATTCAACTTGCCGGCGCGTGTCCAAGAGCTGGAGACGCAACTGGAGCAGATGGTGGCAGATTACAACGATTTGGCGCAGATGGGGGCGATTCTCGCGTCGATTCTGAATCTGGAGGAAGTGCTGGCGGCGCTGATGGACATGGCGCTGCGCATGGTCGATGGTCAGGTCGGGGCAATTGTCCTTCAGACACCGCAGGGCTTGAAGCCGCAGATATCGTGGGGGCTCGACCACCGCGTGCTCCCCCTGCTTCTCCGTAGCGGCAAGCCGGTTTGCGAGCGTACGATCGAGACTAACGAGGGGGCCCTGTTGGCGCCTTACTCAGGTCCGCCGGTGGCGATTGAGGGCATCAATCTGCGCATCGAGACTGTGCTCACCGAGCCGATTGTCACCAAGTCCGAGACGGTTGGGTGCGTCGTGATCGTCAACAAGAACTCAGGCGGCGGGTTCACGACACGGGACCGAACGGTTCTGAAAACGCTGGTGAATTACGCCGCGGTCGCGGTGCAGAATGCGCGGCTCCTGGCCGAATCGGTTGAGAAGAAGCTTCTGGATCATGAGCTGGTGCTGGCCGCGCAGGTGCAGAAGACACTGGTGCCGTACTCGAACCTGACATTTGGGGACGCCACGATCGAATCGCTGTACATTCCGGCGAGGAAGGTCGGGGGAGATTACTTTGACATTCTTGCGAACCCGGAAACCGACTCGTTTCTCCTGGCGATTGGCGACGTGTCTTCGAAAGGGATGCCGGCGGCGTTGCTGATGACGGCTGCGCGCTCGGTGGTGCGTGCCGCCGCCAAGCGCACGGGTTCAGTGTCCGAGATTGTCAATGAGATCAACCGGATTGTCTGTGAGGATCTGACCGGACAGAAGGACATGTTCATCACATTCTTCCTCGCGAGCATCAACACGCGCAAGGCAACAATCACCTACACAAATGCCGGCCATCCTCCTCCCTTTCTCTGGCACCGTGTTGGCGATG
>JAGVEK010000152.1 GCA_020058315.1 Candidatus Zixiibacteriota bacterium | reverse complement strand
CCCATGCGTTCTGGCCACGAAGCGATAAACCTCGGGGTTTGGGGCGGAGCCCCAAGACGATACCCGGGAGCGGTGGGACATATGTCAACATGCGTGAGCCGGTCGTCATACGAGGCGCGGATGACCACCAGCCTGCCTGTTGAGCGGCATCTGCCGACCACGCCCGACCTGTTTGATCGAGTGCTTCTGGAGAACGAGGCGAATAACGCGGTTTGCTACCGACGTCCCCCGAAGAACGCCTTCAGTTGTCGTAGTACCTCACTGAACCACCCCGACGACTGGGCATTCTGCGCTGCGCGCTGCCGAGCCTCGCGTTCGGCGCGTTGTTTGCGTTTCTTGGCCTCTGTTTCTCCGGCGCGTTGCAGGGCGGCTTGCTGGCGGATCTTAGCATCTGCTTCTTTTTCCGCCTTGAGCCGCGCGGCCTCGGCCTTCGATTCCGCCCCCTTCTTTTCGCGTTTCTCGGCTTCCCGGCGTTTGTCGGCTTCTTCCTTCTTTCGCTTCTTCTCCGCCAGTTCCCGTTGGTGTCCCAACTCGTCAGCGCTATCGTCGTCCTCCTCTTCCAGTTCCTGCCGTAGAAGAAACAGGTCTTCCTCGTTGGTCGCGTCCATTTGAGCTTCCTCTGCGGCGCGATCCATTGGTGGACGGACGAACGAGCGGCGCGGCAGCGCGGCGGATTCTTCATGCGGCACCGCGTGACCACTAGGCTGACGCGACGCCCTAAGCTGCTTGTGACGCAGCTTTTTCTCTTTGTGTTCCCGTTCAAGTTTGATCGTCTCTTGGCGCCTGATGGCCAGCAGATGCTGCACCGATTCATGGTGCTGGGCTTGCAGTTGCTCGACGCGCACGGCCACGGCGGCCTTCTCCTCATCGGATGCGGATTTCGGTAGTGTATTCCGCTGGATCATTGCCTGAGCGATCGCGCTCTTGATCGCTTCGATCCGCTCCTCGGCCTGCGCCAGTTCGGAGCTCACGCCTTCCCCGTTTGGTTTCTTGGCCATCTTCGTGAACCTGCTCGGCGACACTCGGGCCGCAGATATCCAATCCAGTATATGCGATCGGACCTGCCGATCGACGGCCAACGTCGGGGTCACAGTGAGACAGGGTGCGCGATCTCTTCGGTGACCTGGCCGCAATGCAATAAACCTCGGGGTTGTGGGGCGGAGCCCCAAGGCGACACGTCAGACCGCTTGGACTTATGTTAAGATGCGTGAACGCCAATTCGCCCAGATTCGACATAGCAGGGCCCAGAAGATCCGCCCCTGCTTCTTCAGCCGAAGACGGGGCGACTTTTCTCGCAAGACCGCAAGTTGTTGGCGCAGGGTAAGGTTTTCGGCGCCGAGCTCCGCTCGGTCACAAGCAACGCTACGGATGAGGGAACCACGATTCGAATCACGCCCATTTCACAGCCTCCCTGGATCGCGATACGGCCTGGCGACGAAAGCCGAGGCGTCGAAACCGTCAATCCGTAAGTCCTTTGTTGCCAAGGCGCACGGAATTCTTGGGAGGCAAACCGGTTTCGTGAAACCGCAGGCGACTCCGGCATGTCTAATGGTATAGAATGACACAGCAAGTTGGTAGGGGTCCCGGCCTGGCGACATCGGCACAAAGCCGGTGCTTTAGCTGAGTGTCATGGAGACCATCTGGAAACCAGCGTACAGCATGGAGACCCATCCATGGCGCAGAAAGTCTTGATCTGGATAGTATTCTGGCTTGCTACGGTACCCCCCTCGGATGCCGCACCGCACGTTACAGTCAAAGGCAGGCACGCCGACGTGGAGCCCAGAGATGCCGGGTCTCAGGTCTATCACTGCTTCGGGGACCGGTCAGGCGAATTCGTGCTGGATGTTCAGGGGGTGACGGGTATACGGCTTGACCTTGCGGGCAGGCTGTTCCAAAGAACGCACGCGTTGGAGGCGCCGGTGGATGGACCTTTCGAAATCGTTGACAACTTGGGATTCGATGAAACCGCCCGCCGGGTAGTCACTGCATCGATCAGACTCCCCGCAGTGAAACACCCCACTTCGTTCCGCGTGCAGTTCCTTGCACGGGACCATTTGGCTGAAGCGTGGCAACCGGCCGGCGAAATCGCGGTGATCGTGTACCCGTCGGAACTCTTGAGCGAGGTTCGTAGCTATGCGGAGAGTCAGGCTATTGTCCTCGATGACCCCGGAGGGAAGCTCACATCGTTCCTCGCTTCACACAAGATTGCCTACATGGACGTCGGCCGTCTATTAGTCGAGCCAACGCAGATGGCCGAACGGCAAGACCCGAGGAGTGGCAAGCCGGCGCGCCATCCCAATCTCGCCTTACTTGTTCCCCAACAAAAGATCGATGGTGGCGGCCCGCAACGAGCGAGTCACGAATTTGATGCGTTGCGGTCGAAGGGTTACCGAATCGTTCGCTTCCTTGAAGGCGTCGAGACCCTGCCCCACATTCGCATCCACGACTTCGACGACCGAAAATGGTTAGATGTTGAAATGCGATTGCTCGATTCACTTACGGTCGATCCAAGATCGCAGGTGCTGCTCGTGGAGATCATTCGTCTTGCGATCAACGACGATAGGCCCTAGTCAGAACGAACCAGATGGAGTCTTGCAATGAAGTCCTCACGTGTGTCGTGTCCAGACAATCGGATGGTAGCTTGCGCAGTGATCGCGGCGATCGCATTGATCGCTGTCGATCGGGTCCAGGCTCGGGAGGCTGCGGCGAAGGACCCCTTCTATGCCGTAGCTGTCCTTGATTTTGAATCGAGTGACAAGGGCCTTGCGTCCCTTGGCTCGCAGATCGGCGGCGTTCTGACCACAGTCCTGTCCAACGAGGATCATTTCATTACGGTCGAACGCCAGCAACTGGACAAGGTGCTTAGCGAGCAAGAGTTCAGCCTCTCTGGGGCGGTAAAGCCAGACACGGCCGCCAAGGTGGGTCAGCTAACGGGGGCGAGGATCTTGGTGACCGGTAGTGTGTTCACCGTGGACAATGAGCTCCTGATGGTTGCCAAGATCATCAGCACGGAGACCGGCCGAGTCTTCAGTGAGTCGGTGCGCACCGGCGTCAAAGACTCCCCGGTGGATGCGGCTGTATCGCTCGCGCGGAAGGTGGCCGCCGCGATCCGAAAGAACGCTAACGAGCTTCTAGCCAAGACCGAATCGAGGGAGGATTTCATCGGTCGGATGAAGGAATCGATCGCGGGAAACCGGTTGCCGGTTGTCTCCGTGCGTATCCGCGAGCGGCACAACGGCCGTGAAGTGTTGGACCCGGCTGCGCAGACGGAGATCACCATGATCCTGCAGCAGTTGGGCTTCACGATCGTCGACCCAGAGATTGCAAAAGCCAAACCGGATGTCGAAATCGTGGGCGAGGCCTTCAGCGAGCTCGGAACTCGTCGGGGGAGCTTGTACTCATGCCGGGGTCGGGTTGAGATCACGGCGCGCCGACGAACCACCGGAACGTTGCTCGCCGCGGATCGACAAACGGAAGTGGCGATCGATCTCGGGGAGCAGATGGCCGGCAAGGCCGCCTTGCAGGCGGCTGCGGCGACGATCGTGCGTCGAATCGTTCCGAACCTTCTGAGTGAGTAGCCGCCAGGGGCGATGAAACCGCGACATACGACGGTGGACAGTGCATTGGCGACTAGCCTCGCGCCGTTGGCTCCGGCCACGCCGTAACGAAGGAACGATAACGTGCGTACCATGAATCGTGAGAAGCGCGTCGCAGGTTTCGCGGCTGCGGTGTGGGCATGGGGTTTCGCACTAACAGGCTCAATCTGTCCGATTCAGGTCGCCGGTCAGGGGCCGTCGTCAACCACGCTCGCCAAGTCCGTCGCCGTGCTCGACTTCGCAGTGGGGCGAGACGGCGCGGACAACCATGATAACTGGGCCGTCGGCTTAGCGGAATTCATGACGGCTGCGCTCCAGGAGCAAGGAATCACCACGCTGGAGCGGCGAGATCTACGGCATGTCCTCTCGGAGCGCAGGCTTCATTCTCAAGGAACGGTGCGGCCCGACGATGTCATTCGAACCCAGCTGCCGTGGGTACGATATCTGCTCGTAGGCGAAATCGCGCCGCGGCCGGCGGATCGATTCGACTTGTCCATCTCGTTGATCGAAGCCCAGGACGGTCACGAGGTTCTTCGTGAGGGTGTTGCCGGCGATTACCCGAAAGACGTGGCCCGCGGGATTGTCGAATTAGCGGGCAAGATCGCCGCGGGGCTCGGAGAGCCGGGGGAACTTCCATCCCCGATTTGCGCCCCACGCCTTGGTTTCACCACAACCCCCGAGATTGCTTTACGATACTATCGAGGGCTCGATTGGCTCATCGGCGGCCGACCGGAGTTCGCCGAACAGCACTTTCGCCATGCCTTCGACCTGGACAAGAGCTTTCATGTGGCGCGCCTATGGCGGATGAAAGCATTTCGTTCCCTGGGCCTTGATGACTTCGCTCTGACGATCCAGCAGGAGTTGGCCCAGGATCGAGTCGGAAGAACATTGCTGGAGAGCCTCGACGGCGGCATTTGTAACGGCGACAAACAGGTTGTCGTGACCATCGTCGCGCCGCCCACCACTTTGGATCGAGATCCCCGCTTGGAGGACGCGCTCGCCCGGGCTCTCATCAAGGAGCCGGGAATGACAGTCTTCCGCCCGCGCCGCATCCACGAACTAGCCGATGAGTCTGATTTGGAATTGACCGGCGAATTCGAAAACCGTGTATTGTCTGACGGACTCATACTCGCGGCAGATGTGCTCGTCTCGATTAGCCATGGAAGTTCGGTTTCCAACGCTGAGCCCAACGTGGAAATGAGACTGGTGGATGCAGTTACCAGCGAGCTGTGGGCGACGGGGAGCCGACCCTGCGCTGCGAGTCCGTCCGAAGCATGTTGCACGGAGCTATTTCGCGAACTCTTCGCCCGTCGTGGTGTCGGTGCATCGGCGCCACAGACTCCGCTTGGGCTTCGACCCCTGGATTACCGCCCGGCGTCGCCGATCTCCGGGCTTGGAAGCTCTGAACAACGCTACGCCTATTACTTGCGGGCGTTCGCCGCAAATCCAAAGGACCGCGAGGCCCTCATGGTGTTACTTGCCGCTCAGGACTGGCTTTACAACGACCCACGCGACAGCGAGGAGGCGGCAACGCTTCGAGGGCTCTTGGCGCGCCGCTTGGTTAGCCTCATCGATGACGAAGAACCGGATGCCGCGAGCTGGCTCTCGCAAGCCCTGTGGATTCTCGTTCGTAGCAAGTCGTACACGCAGTCCAATGGGTTGAACAACCGTATTCCGAACGACCTTTTCGAACAAACGCTGCAGCCCCTCGTTACACGTTACCCCAACAGCTTGGCGACGCTTTATGCTCAGTACGCGACGGCCATTGAAAAGGCCTCAGTCGGAAGACATGAGCAGTCAGCCGAACTCCTTGACCGACTCGCCGGTCGACTTCCGGAGTTCTGCGCTGACGACTGGCCGGATACGTTCAAAGCCAACTTGTTTTTCTTCGCTGCGCGTGAGGCGGATCTCATAGGTGAAACGCAAAAGGCGCGTCAGTTCATTTCCTCAGCCGAGGACGAAGTCCGCCGATGGCCGGCGGAGATGCGGACAAAATACAACCTCCAACTATTTGGCGTCGTGCACGCGGCGTACGGAGATTGTGCCTGGGGTGATGGGGTATTCTATTCGCGTTCAAAAGGAATGTGGATTCAAACGTTGGGCCGTTCTTCACCTCACCTGTTCTATCGGCTGCAGGCGGATAGACTTCGCTACTCCGCCGAAACGACGCTCGCTGGGGAGATTTCCCGTCTGCGAACGAAAGTCTTCGCAGAAATCAACGCTCCGTCGCTACACGATCTACTCTCTCGCACCGTAGGTACTGCGGGCCACGAAGGCGTCACGGCGCGTCTCGAATATCTCAGATGTCTCGCTGACCTCGCACGTCGGGGTGAGCCGTTGGAAGAGAGACACGTTTTCTTGAATGCCGCGGTTGCCATCCAGTGGCTGGCGGACTTGATGCCTCGCGAACAGATCTCAGAGCTCCATCGGATTGCAGTAGACCTCGCTGATGCCTTTGAAGCCAATAAGAAAGTCTACCACGCTGATCCACAGCAGCGATTCCGCCTGTATATGGCCGCGGCCATGTATGCCGAGGCTGGCGAGCTTGCCGATCAGATGCTGTCGGCATCCGAGGAGTACCAGCGTTCTCTCGCGGTGCAGGCCAAGGCCAAGGTTCTCTTGGAGACAGAGACAGTCGATCAGGTGGCGCGCTTTCTCGATGCTGAGTTGCGCCGTTTCGAACGAGATATCAAGGCGCCGTACACGGTAAATCACAGCCAGCTGGCCATGAGGTGCGCATGGGCGTACCGGGCCGCTGGACAGTCGTCGGAAGCCGAGCGTGTATATCAGCGCGGAATGGATGCCCCGATACACTTTCCCAGCTCTGAATCCACAAGACAATCCAAGGCATCTATGGCCTTTGAGGTGGCAAAGTTAAGAGAACAGAGAGGGGAGATCGACGAAGCGGCCGCAATGCTCAAACAGGTGATCGAGGCGTGTGAAGGTCAACAGTGGGGCCTCATCAGCGGTTCTGAGATCCGAAACACGGTCACGCTCGGCCAGCAAGCCGTCGAGCGTCTGGAGCGGCTCAGGGGGAAGCGAACGGAACTTCGTCCGACACGCACGGATTGGCCGACCGATCGGTTGTTGGATTACGCCAACGACAAGATTGCAGCCGGCGATCTCCCTCAGGGAATCGAGTTCCTCTACATAGTCGTCCAGAGGATCAAGGGTCACCGCTGGGATGTGACCGGCGGCTTCAACAGCGAAGAGAACTATTCGCTGGCCGCACGTGCTGAGGCACGGCTTGCAGAGCTTCGGGTACCGAACGAACGCTAGCCGCAGGCCGTGACGTCGGCTCCGGCCAGCCGCTAGCTCGTAAGGCTGGATTCTTGAGGAGTTGCCGCACCAGGAAGGGAATCTGCGATCAGTTACGGCGCAATGTGCAACCTCGGCTCTCATCGCTGAGCTTTTTCGCGGCTCTGCGCAGAAGGAAACCACGAAGAAGTCGATGGCGACAATGTCGCGGATATGGTTGGACAGGGACCTTCGTTCTCCCAAGGATCTCCTGCCCGCCACGCAGGCGATCTGCGTGCGTGTTGCGCCCTGGACGTCGCCCCCAGGTCTGACTCTTCGGTGTTCTTTCTCCCCCGCTGATTCGACTGACTCAGCGATGACACGCCGATGACACACGGCTGACGGCGCCGAAAGAAAAAAAGGTTTTTGCTCGCAACGGGTCCGCCGCGCGTGGTAGAATACACCTAGACAGTTTGCTTGTTTGAGTAGACGATCGATGTTCGCAAAAGATCCATTGCACGAATTGTTCTTCCGTTACCGCAAACGAAAGCAGATTTCGGCTGACGGTCACACGCCGGGACTGGAGTACCAGAGGCGCGGTGGCGGCAACTCGCAGGCTCCTCCAACGGGGCATGCAGCGCAGCACAACCATGGCGGAGATTATCTCGGTGGGCAAGACTCGACCGAATACGACCCAGGGCGGTCGTTCTACTCGTCCTTTGGGCCGCACTATCATGGACCGCCATCATGGGAGGGGTTGCCGATTGAACCGACTCCGCCGTTGCGCGTTGCCCCCGGTACTCTGCCTCCGGACGAGCCGGCTGAAGATCCACTTGCGTGGTTTCGTGCGATGATCGATCCTGCCCATCGCAGTTCCCCAACCATTGGGGACATTTGGCGCCGCGTGCTGGCGCAGGCCGAGTATGATGGATCGGTCGCAATGGGAAACATACTTGCCGATGCCAGGGGAGGCTATTCAACATCAGCGCCGCCTGGATGCCTCGACACGCCGGGGCCCGATGTAGCCTATTCGGAGATCGGGGAAATTCCCTTCTACTCGCGCGAAGTCGAAGACCTCACTGAGCCTCTGTTGGGCGACGCGACATTGTCAGAGGAGGGGGCACCCGGCCCCGGCCTTGACGATCTCGTTGAGTCGGCCTTTGAGTCTGACACGTTTTCTCAACCCGCGTTGGAGGATTTGATCGATGAGGCGTGGCAGCAGTTGGACCAAGTCATGATGAACGACCCCATGCAGATGATGGACCCCTACGATCAGTTTCCGCCTGGACCGCCCGGCATACCGATGGATCCGTTTGGGCCGATGATGTGAGCGAAGGGCGGGTGGGTGAACCGGGCGTCGTTCGGCGGAACAACGCGCCTTAACCAATGCAGGCGCGGAATATCTTTTTTCTGCTGGGGAGCATCGCCATCCGTCACTACAACTGTCTGTTTGAAGACGCACACTTGCCTGCGACGGGTTCGGTTCCGGGGCAGCGTGGGGTGTACGCCACATCCTGTTCGTGGATTCGGACCTTTACGCCGCAAGCAGATCGTCCCCACTCGCGCTGCGCTGCCAGACGTATTCGTACACACGGGCGGCGATCTCCTCAGCCTCGGCTTCGGTGAACGGTGGCCGGGGCAATGCTTGATACACATTGTCGAGGATGAAGACCTTTACTTCTGCCTGTGTCGCAGTCTTTTGAGTCCAGTCCTGAATCGGTTCGAGAAGCTTCCGAAGCGACGAAAGCAAAGTCTTGCTCGCCTGTTTGACACGCTCACGGTCCACCTTGCTGATCCTCTCTTTGAACAAAAGGTCGAACAGCGCCAGCTCGTCTTCGCTGAGGCCTTCGTCGGCCGCCCGTCGTTGTTCCGCGTCAAGACTCGCGGCGAGCGCGACGAGCTGCGCGAAGGTGGCCTCGACCGTCGCCCGATCTTTCTCACGATTGTAGTCTGCGATAATGTCCTGGTACTTCTTGTAGTAATCCATCCGCATTGGGTTGCGGGCGAGCATTTGCGCGAGCTTTTTCTCGACTACGTCGCGGATGTCCTGAAGCGCAACATGCTTGTGGCGCACCTTGCTTGCGAACTCCTTGCGGAGCTTCGCGAAGTCGACCTGGCTTAGGTCCACCTTAAGCCCTTCCGCGTGGTCCGCATCGGGCGCCGCGGCGCGGATAGCCTCGTTGACGATCCGGTGCAGCTCCTTGAGCACTTCGGTCACGTCGGCCGTGTCGCGTCTGTCCTGCAACTTTTTGTAAATGGCCTCGATGTTATCGTGACGTTCTGCAAGGGCATAAGCGCTTGGCTCCATGAGAAGCGACTTGAAGCGAATGAACACCTGTCGGGCCATGATCTCGAACCGGCGTTTGGCCTCGTCCGAGGTGTAGAGCCCGTCCACCGCGTCCCGAAGGGCTTCGATTCGGTCAAACCCCGTTGCCCCGCAAAGACGGGTCGCGTCGAAACCGAGTCCAAGCAAGTGCTTCTCTGCTGCCTCTATCGCTTGAAGCAGTCCCGCGACCAGTACCTCAATCGGGGCCACAATGGCCCCGGCTCCGCTACCGTCGTCCTCGTCGCCCAGGGCGTACTGTGCCAGCGCCTCACGAAGACTCTTAAGCATGCCGTTGTAGTCGACGATGACGCCGCAGACCTTGCCCGGATAAATCCGATTGGCGCGAGCGATGGCCTGCATCAGGTTGTGCGCCCTCATCGGTTTGTCGATGTAGAGCGTCGCGAGGCACTCCACGTCGAACCCGGTCAGCCACATCGCGCAGACGATCGCGACGCGGAATGGGTGCTGCGGGTCCTTGAAGGCGTCCTCGACCGGAACGCGCTTCCCGTCGGGCGTTTGGAAACCGGTCTTCATCACTACTCGGTGCGGGATGATGTCGAAGCCCCACTTCTGGAAGTCGCGCACCTCGTTCTGCGCTTCGCTGATGACGATCTCGATGATCGTGCTCTCCATCCACTGCGCTTGGCTGCGCAGTCCCTTGAGTTGCGCCGTCACACGCTCGAGGATATCGGGGTCGGTGGCGGCGCTGAGCTCCGCCTCCCTGCCGAGGATGAGCCCTTGGAGCTGGGCGAGCTTGGCCCGCCAGCGCGGCTCAATGCGTTGAAACATCCGCGCGCATGTGATCTTGTCGATGCAGACAAACATCGACTTTCCCGTCTCCCAGCGGGTTGAGCAATGTTCGACAAAGTCTTCGGCCAGCTTGTCTAAACGGTCGTCGGCGGTAATGACTTCGTAGTCTTTGCCGAGCAACTTCTCAATCAGCGCGGATTGGTCGGGGTCGAGTTCAGCTTTTTCGATCGCGTCCGCAATCCGATCGTTGAGGTCGAGCCTCGCGATCCCCAGCTTCTCGCCCCGGCTCTCGTAGACCAACTTAACGGTGGACTGGTCTTCTTCCGAACGCTTGAAATCGTAGCGCGACACGTAGTCGCCGAAGATCCGTCTGGTCAGCTCGTCGTGTTTGAAGAGCGGCGTGCCGGTGAAGCCGATGAACGAAGCGTTGGGCAGCGCCAGCCGCATGTTGCGCGCGAACTTGCCGGCCTGGGTGCGATGCGCTTCGTCCGAGATGACGATGATGTCGTCGCGCACGCTGTAGGGCTCGGTCACGGGCTGGTTAAACTTGTGGATCAGGCTGAAGACAAAGCGGTGATTGCCGCGCAGAATATCCTGCAGCTCCTTGCCCGAGCTGGCTCGCGGCGTCTTCTCGTCGGTCACACCGCTTCCAATAAACGTGCGCCAGATCTGGGTATCCAAATCCTCCCGATCGGTCATCACCAGAAACGTAAAGTTGCCGGGTACGACGCGCCGCACCTTTTCGGCGAAGAACGCCATCGAGTACGACTTGCCGCTGCCTTGCGTGTGCCAGAAAACGCCCAGTCGACCGAGATCGGGATGCGCCTTTTCGATGAGGGGTAGTTCAAGAGCTTTCGTCGGCATTTGGAGCGCGTGAGCGTATTCGGTTTCACCTTCGGGTAGGAGCTTCTGCTCGACGATTGCCGTGCGATAAAGCAGACGCTGTTCCGGCGGAAACTTCTTCTTAAGCTCCTCCTGTCGCTGAACCGAGCCGACCGCGTTGTTCACGCCGAGCACCTGATGGTTGCGAGCGACAATTTTGCGCGTGCCGCCAGCCCGGCTGTCGTCAAACAGGACGAAGTTCTCGACCAGATCTAGGAGTCGGTCTTTCGCGAGCATCCCATCGAGCAGCGCTTCGGCATCCACGCGACCCTTCTCCGTCTCGGAGTTTCGCTTCCATTCAACGAAGTGGTCCCACTTGCTGGTGATTGAGCCGTAGCGGGCCTCGTCCCCGTTGCTCACGATGAGGAAGGCGTTGTGATGGAAGGCGTGGGCGATGCTGTGCTCGGTGAGGTAGTCGGTCAGGTTGTCGTCGAAGCCCGCGCGGATGTTCCGATAGACCGCTTTCAACTCGATGAAGACCAGCGGCAGGCCGTTCACGAAGCACACCAGATCGGCGCGCCGGTTGTAGTGCGGCACGCGCACGCCCTGCACCTTCAGCTCGCGCACGGCGAGGAAGCGGTTGTTAGCGACGTTGCGGAAGTCGATCACATACGCATGCGCGTGCCGGGTCTCGCCACTCGCGTCCCGCCATTCCACCGGCACACCGTCGCGAATAAAGCCGTAGCACTCCCGGTTGTGCTGGATCAGTGAGCGGGCGAAGTCGATGCGGCAGATCTTCTCGACCGCCTGTTCGCGCGCCGATTGCGGAAGGTCCGGGTTCAGGCGCGCGAATGCCGCCCGCAGGTCCCGCACCAGCACCACGTCGCGCTCCGATGCCCGGCCCAAAGTGCCCTGCGGCCCGAAGGTCTCGACGTTGTAGGCGTAGACGCTCTCCCAACCGAGCTTGTCGCGCAAATGGCTGGCGAAAGTCTCCTGGACGAGCCGGTCTTCGCTGTTGATGTCGGTGAGAGCCATTTCAGGCGCCCTCCGCGGAGACGGATTCTAGCTCGGAACGCCCGAGCCAGTAACAAGCGAGTGGCGCGGGAATCTTCAAGAGCCGCGTGCGAGTGGACCCGCGCTCGACGGCATGCACCCCGAAGTCCGTTAGTTCCCGCGTAATGACATACCCCCGTTCCACTCCATGCGTAGCGCAAAACTCCATCATGCCCTTCAGGTCGCCCACGCCGGTGTGCGCAGCGCCGCGATATTTCACCTCGAACGGCACGAGTTGACCATCGAGGTCTGCGATAATGTCCACCTCGCGGTCCTGCTTCCCGCGCCAATAAGAAAAACCGATGCTTCGCGCATAGTAGCGCGTGAAAACGTGCTTGAAGAACGCTGTTTCCACCGCGCGTGCCAGCCCGTCCGCGTCTTCCAAAAGAGCTTTTCCCTTGAGCAGCACACCAGGCGCGATGGCGGCGTCGGCGAGATAGATTTTGGGCCGCCCGCGTAACACCTGTTTCCCGTAGCCGAAGGGCATGAGCCGGTAGATGAGGTGCGTCGCTTCCAGGAGGTCGATGAAACTGCTCACCGTGGGCCGCTTCAATTGCAGGCCGGCGCACAACTGTGGCAGGTCGAGTTGCCCGCCATCGTGCAAGCAGAGGTAGAGAAAAACGTGTTCCAACTCCAGCACGCGGCGCACGCCGAAGAGCGCCGTCATGTCGCGCTTGAGCACCTTGTCCACGATGTCTTCACGAAGGAGCTTCTGCGCGAGCGGGATGCTTTCCAGGAGGGCGCTCTGCGGAAAACCACCCCGCAACAGATAGTCGTGAAACAACCCCGCAAGCGGCCGCGCCTCCTCCGCCACGCGCGCGAACCGTGCTGCCTGCCAGTCGAACACCTCGCGTAGCGACGTCACCGCCGGAAGCGCGGGGGTAGGCAGTTTCTTCAGTTGCAGGTATTCGTAGAACGAAAGCGTCGCGAGCCGGATCGTCTGCCAGCGGCCCACGCCCGATTCCTGTCCCTCCGTGACCAGCGGTGTGGCCGATCCTGTTACCGCGACTCGCCGCCGCTTCTCGAAATCCACCTGGTGCTTGATCCAGGTTTGCCAATCTTTGGTCATCTGGATTTCGTCGAGAAAGAGATACTCCGGCCCCTCCCGTGCCGGCTCGAACTCCCGCCACAACCGCACGAGCGCCTCGAGCCCCACGAGCTTAAAGAGCGGATGGTCAAAGGTTGCGTAGAGGACGTTGGTCGGCGGCACACCACGGTCGAGCAATGTGTCGATCGCCTGAAGGAACAGGGTCGTCTTGCCTACTTGTCGCGCGCCCGAAAGCAGCAGCGCCCGCCCGGCCGGTGGGTTTTCCATCCAGGCCGCGATCTCTCGAAACGCAGCCCGCCGCCAGCCCGGTAAATCTGCGGAACGCCCGCCCGCCCACCACGGGTTATACTGACGAAGGACGGCGAAAAGCTCCGGTTGTGAAGCGATCATTCAAGGCATTCAACCAGAAAACGGCAAACAAGGCAAGTATACTTTAACTAAACGGCGGTTTTTGTGTCGAATCGCGATTTTCGGGGCACTTTCCTCGGCTCAGACCGCGATCTCTCCGCCCATAAGTCGCGGCAGCAGCAGGTCGCGGGCGGCGCGGAGCTTCTCGTTCTGCCGATAGAGAACGGCTCGCAGACAATTCAGAGGTTCGGCAAACTCGCGGAAGTGCCTCTGAAGTTGGCGTGGCGGGAGCAGCAGAGGCAGCCCGGCCAGTTCACGTCTTGCGATTCGTGGGCGCGTTGCGCCCACTGCCCTGCGCTCGCAGTGCTCAAGGCTCGCAGGCGCGTTGAGGTAGTGCGTCAGAAAATATGCATCCGCCAGTTCTTCGTTGGCGACAGCGATTGCCGCGTCCACGGCGGTGATCATGCGCCAAGGCATTTCCATAACCAGCCATGCCCTTCCAATGGGCTTCGGCATCCGCGCGATCAGGATATGGCCTGGGAGGATCTCTCGGCAGTTGAGTCGCTTAAACGTCTCCTCGGTGACATACCGAAAGTTGCCAGTCTCGACGAACTCGTTGATTCCGATGTTCGAGATCTGGAGCAATCGAAAATCATCGCCACCTTGGTCCTTGGTCTCGATCCAGTCGCCGTCTTCAAGACTTGAATAAGCCTCGGCGAAAGTGCGGCGCTGCCACCCGTTCGGCACGCCGTCGGCGATGCGGGCGTGCTCGTGGCCGGGGAAGCGGAGGCGGACGAACCACTCGCGGTAGAGGTGCTGCGCCGCCTCCTCCAACAGCGCCATCCGCCGCCGGTTGTTCTCAATCAGGTCGTCATAGGCGGAAAGGATGTCCGCGATTCGCTCCTGAGCCTTCGTATCTGGGGACCGCACTTTCAGTTCATGTAGAACGTTGCGATTAACGCCGGGCACCGCTGCCTTGTCGCTTTGATAATTTCGTAAAACGCCCTGAAGAAAGTAAGCGACAAAGCGCGGGTGATTGCCCTTGAAGTCCGTGACGTAGAGCGCCGTGTTCAGCGGCCAGTAATCCTCTTCAACATAGAACACCTCGCCGAGCGTGCCGTAGCGGCCGGTCACAACACCCGGGGCTTTCGCCTTGGATTCGCTGTGGCGGCCGGTGATTCCAGACGAAGAAACAACCGGAACATCGCCGTCCTGTCGCTGCGAGTCGGGAAGATCGTGCCCACGCTTAAGCGTCAGAACATCTCCGAGCCGGGATGCGCGCCAAGTCATGCTCCCAGCTCCTCGAAGTTCTCCTGAATCGTCGCCGCGAGCGTCGTCGCATCCTTGTTGAGGTCGGCCAGCTCGGTGTGGATGTCGCGGAGGGTCTGCTCGAAGTCGAAGTCCTCATCCTCCTCTGGCGGCGCGACTCCGACGTAGCGGCCCGGGGTGAGGCTCCAGTCCGCGGCCGCGATCTCCTTGCGATCCACCAGCTTGACCAGCCCCGGCACGGCTTGCAGCTCGGCCTTGGGAAAGCGGTCCTGCAGCCACACCATCTGACGGTGGAAGTAGACGGCGTGCTTCAATTGCTCGACCGCGGCCTTGCGCTCCTCGTCGAGTTGCTTGATTAGCCGGCCGGTGGCGCGGCGGTCGTAGGCGGCGGAGATCGCATCGTCGCCCGCCATCTCGGCGCCCAGATCAGCCACCCGAGCCGCGAGCTTGTACAGCAGGTCCACCTGCTTGACCAAACCGCGTATAGCTTCCGCGCTGGGGTCGAACGCTTTGCGCGCCGCGTGTTGGGCGTCGTTCTTGTCGGGAAGTGCCTTGGCGTATTTCCGGCCGAAGGCGGTGAGGCTCGCGAGGAGCTTCTTCGCGTCGGCCTCGTAGAGTTTGGACGCCTCGCGCAGTTCGGCGACGGCATCGGCGAGGGGCTTTTTCTTTTCGGCATTGAGGTCGGGATGCTTCGCCACAGCCTTGGCCAATCCATCGAAGCGTCCGCGCAGGTCGGAGAGGGTGGTCTCGAAGGAGGCGAGCGCCCCCGGCACGGCGGCGCTCTCGGCGCAAACGCGGCGGAGGTAGTCTTTCACCAGAGCAAGGAACCGTTCACGCTGGCCGCGGTAGAGCCAGACGATCGCCGCGAGGTTGTGCATCTGCTCGGGCGAGAAGTCGTAGATTTTGCGCGTGACCTTCCGGTAGACGTTGCGCGCATCGAGCATGAGCACCTTGTCCTTGCGCTCGGGCGGCTTGGCCCGGTCGAAGTGCCACAGCTCGCAGGGGACGGTGCGGGTGTAGAAGAAGTTGGAGCGGATTGAGATCATTACGTCCACGTCGCCCGTCTCGACGATCTTCTGGCGCACCTCCTTTTCACCGTGCCCGGCGCTGGATGCCTGGGAGGACATTACGAAGCCGGCGCGGCCCTTCTTGCTCAGATAGCTCCAGAAATAGGAGATCCAAAGGTAGTTGCCGTTGCCCACCTTCTTCTGCTTATTTACGCCCGGCAGGCCGAAGGGCAGTCTCGGATCGCCCTTGATGCGCTCGGCGTCCACCAGGTCCACGTTGAAGGGCGGATTGGCCATTAGGAAGTCGCACCGACCGGGTTCCATCGCCCTCTTCGGGCCAAGGTTGTGGTCGTCCTGGTAGTAGGTGATGGCCTCGGCGATCTTTCCCTCCAAACCGTGGACGGCAAGGTTCATCTTGGCGATGCGGATGGTGTCGCGGTTCTTCTCCTGGCCGTAGAAGACGACCTTCTTTGCCGTGTCGCCGCCTTCGTGCTCGATGAAATGGCTCGACTGCACGAACATGCCGCCCGACCCGCAGGCCGGGTCAAATACGGTGCCGTGGTCGGGCTCGATGACGTTGACGATGGTCTGGACGATCGACGATGGCGTGAAGAACTCGCCGTTGTCGTGCGCCTTTTGGATCGAGAACTTGGCAAGGAAGTATTCATAGATGCGGCCGAACACATCGCCCGTGGCTTGCTTGATCTGCTCGCTGTTGAACCCCCGCATGAGGTCTTCGAGCACCCTGGACTCGAATATGCCGTAGTCTTTCGGAAGAACTCCGATGAGCGGCTCGAATTTCTCTTCGATGGCGGTCATGGCCTCGGTGACGAGCGTGGGGAGGTCGGCACCACTCACGGCCGCTTGCTGCATGATCCAGTCGTAGCGGGCCTTCTCAGGTAGAAAGAGCGCCCGGCGGGCGATATAGTCGTCCGGTACCACTTTGCGCTTGGGCATCTTGCCGCTTGCTCGATCGGCTTCGATTTGACGGTGCGCGGTTTCAAAACGGTTGGCCGCGTGGCGGAGGAAGATTACGCCCAGCACGGGCATGAAGTAGTCGCTGGACGTGAGCTTGGAGTTAGCGCGGAGGTTGTCCGCCGCCTCCCAAAGGTCCGACTCGAGCCTCTCGATGTCCTTGAATGCGTCGTTGGTCATGGTTCCTTAACCGGCCGGGTTGGCTGATAGGCGTCTCCCTCTAGAAGATCATTCGCGTTCGGATCGACAAGCAAGTTGTCGACCTGCTGCACAGTGCGAGTTTGTTTCTCAATGATCTCGATCTGCTCGATGTCGTCGCCAGCAGCCGCTCCGAGATCCTTGAACTTGCGGGCCGACACCAAGACGCGACCCTCGAAAGAGCCCACCGCGCGGTTGTAGTCCTCGATGGCGTGGCCCAGGCCCTTGCCGACCCCCGCAAGGTGTTCCGAAAACACGAGCAATCGGTCATACAGCATCTTGCCCAAATTGCTGATCGCTTGAGCGTTCTCAGCGATCTGTTCCTGCCGCCAGCCGTAGGCCACCGCACGAAGAAGGGCAATGAGTGTCGTCGGCGTAGCGAGAATAACACGCTGCTCCACGCCAGCCTCAATCAATGATGGATCCTGCTCCAGGGCGGCGCTGAAGAAAGTTTCGCCGGGCAGGAATAGGACCACGAACTCGGGCGCCGGTTGGAACTGGTCCCAATACCCCTTGTTACTGAGTTTCGTCAGATGGGCGCGCACCTGTGCCGCGTGATCCTTAAGCTTCACCTGGCGAACGGCTTCGTCCTGGGCCTCCAGGGCCTCGAGATAAGCCTGGAGCGGTGCCTTCGCATCGACGACTACATTTTTCCGGCTGGGTAGTTTGATTATCATGTCCGGTCGCAGCCTGCCGTCGGATGACTCGACCGACTCTTGCGTGACGAAGTCGCAGTATTCGATCATGCCGGCCATTTCGACGACGCGCTTAAGCTGGATCTCCCCCCAGCGACCGCGGACGGACGGCGCCCGCAGGGCCGTGACCAAGTTACCGGTCTGCAATTGGAGCTGCTGTTGGGTGGTGGCAAGCGATTTGACCTGTTCGATGAGTCCGGCATAGGCGCCGACGCGAGTCCTTTCGAGTTCGGCGATCTTCGTGTCCACCTTCTCGAGCGATTCTTTGAGCGGTGTGACGAGGTCGCCGATCGCCTTCTGGCGGTTTTCAAGGTCGCCTTTCGCGCCCTCCTGAAACTTCTCCAACGTCGCTTTGGCCAGTTCGATGAATGCCTGATTGTTGCTGTTCAACGCATCGGCAGACAGAGCTTTGAAGGCGTCAGACAGTTTCTGCTGCGCGTCATTGAGCAGCGAGAGCTTGGCCTCGGCGGCCTTTTGTTCCTCCTCCAGCCTGGTCTCGAGTTGGGCGACTCGAGCTCTTAGCAGGGCTGCCTCATCGGTGAGGGCCTGGATCCGACCATCTCGCACTTCGATCGCCGCTTCTAATGGCGGCAATCGCGCGTTCTTCTCCTCCGCAGTCGCGCGACGTTCCGATTCGTTCTTCAGCTCGGTTTGAAGTTGTGCCAGCTGCCGGGTCGAGGCGTCACGCGCCTCCACAAGATCCCTTGCTTGGGTCTCTTTCGCCGCTAGACGTTCGTTCAGCTTGGCAAGTTCGACGTCGCCTTCGGCTTGTCCGCGCTGGAAGGCGTTAGCGGCTGATTGCCGGAGCAACATCCACCCAAGCGCGCATCCCACCGTCACCCCGATGGCGAATGTTACGACGACCCCTATCGCGTCCATAGTACGCTCTCCGAAAATCCGGCTTCGCCGCGCGCGAGGTCGGATTATACAGCGCTCGGATGCCTTGCCCCAGACCGAAGGCGTGAGTCAAGTGAATGCTCGATTTCTTGCGTTTTCTCGCCGTTTGAGGTTAGACCCACCCGCGTGTGTCCGAGGTTCCGAACAACGCGTATCCTGTTCGTTTGGATCGGCGATCAACGGCGCAGATGAGATCACATCAAAACCAAAGAGCGCCGCGCCTGACCGATATACCTTTGCGCGTCGGCTCGGGCACCGCCATCACTTGAGCGGTGCCCTCGTGGCACGGAGGAAAAACATGAACAGGGAAGAATTCGAAAAGGCGATCGCCGAGGTCGCGGAGAGGCTTGATCTGTATCTGGACCAAGAGGTTGAGGCGCGGCTGGAGGCGGAAGAGGAACAGAACGGAGGGGGATGACATCATCCTCCTTGGCTAGCCCGCGGGCATGACGGCCGCACCAGCAGCGTAGGCAGCCGGCACACCACGCCCTTCCCCGGACGATGACGGCCAGCCGACCATGCTGGAAGTGGAGACGTATGGGTTGCGATGTTCGGAGGCGCCGGGAGGGGGGAATCGAACCCAAAAGACAACCCGCAAAACAAGCCAATACGCCACAAAATGCCCCTCTCGCCATCAGAAAGGGGTCACTGATGGACACCAGAGCACTCCGAAGGAAACAGAAAGACAAAGAATTCTTGCGAAGTGCGCACCAACTCCGCACCGACACGGGCGTTCGCACGAGGCGAAGTTGGCCCCTTGCAATACATTCTTGGAGCCCGACTTTGAACGCGAGTGCCGGTCTTGTCCCCAATCCCACTGGGATATCATCGACATCCCTTTGCCTTTTCGCGAAAGACGGGGATGGCATTTTCGAGATCGACAGGGTCCGGGGAAACCTGGGTCCCCACGGCGACCGAAAGCTCTTGCGTTGGCTTCGCGGCGCAGAGGCCCCGAATCACTCCGACGCACCATCTCGCAGTTGCAACTTCGGAGCCAGCAACAGCTAACACCAGGGCCACTGCCCCAGCGATTATGAGAGCGGTCCAAACATGCCGACCAAACAAGAGCCATCTGGGAATGGCGAACGCCAGGGCGGTCAATACCGCCGTTGCGATCGTCGAATGAAGCTCATCCCGTTGGCTCCATGCTAGCCCTACTGGAGCACCCCGGAGCGGAAGGTGCCAAAGGTGCCGAGTACCGCCCACTAACCACAAGACGACGACGTGCCCCGTCCACAGGCCGCAAAGCAGCCGCCACGACTGACCGAAATCAATGACGTGGATGCCGCCCAGCATTGCGGCCAGAAGAATCACACCATGGATGAGAAACATCCGGCGGCTTGGCAGTCCACGCCGCCAAACACGAGAGCTGAACATCCAAACGCCCGTCAGCGCAGCGCCGGCGAACAAGCCGAAGCATCGTTGACAAACTGGTAGGGCAGCCCCATCGACGACAAAGTATCGTCCTTCGCCGCAGAAATGGGTATACGCTACAGCAACAAGACCCATGTTCACCCTGGCCCATTGGGACCCTGTTCGGCCGGTTGCGTCGACGGCGAAGCCGGTCGTATTAAGGCGAGATTGGTCTTCGGAACCACCGTGCGGGAGACTTCTTCACCGGCGGGCGTGAAGAACACAATCGCGATAACGCGCCTGAACGAGTCCTCCTCCTTTAGCACTTTCATCGCAATGCGTTTTGAATTCGGGGCAAACTTAGGTTGAGCCATGAGTTGCCCCTCGTCTCCACGCCAGTGCCTACGCACTGAACCGTCTCGATTTATGAAGAAGACATCCTTGCCATACGCGAGAACCATATGCGCTCCGTCCGGCGCGATTGCCAGTTCCCCCATATTCTCATCACGGTGCTCGTGTTCTGGGAGGGGCAGCGTCTGCGAAGCGACGATAGTGCCATCCGTCCGCAAGAAGTGCAGTACGTCCTTTCCCTCAGCGTCCTTCATCCGTGCCAGAACGGCCAGCTTGTCCGTGGCCACCCATGCCAGACCGCTGCGCGAGAGCTCCCCTTCCAACCGCCTATATGTGACTGCCTGCCCGTCGGTTCGGATGAAGCCGACGGCTGACTCCACCAACACGGCCACCGTCTCACCGTCCGGCGACAACAACCCGTCCGCCGCGAGAGCATAGACGCGGCGGTCTCCAGAGGATGGATTCACGGCCATCACCATGTCGCCAACGCAAAGATAAACCCATTTGCCGTCGGAAGCATACTGCGGACGGATTGTCAAGTAGTTCATTAACAGCGATTCATCTGGTTTATCGCTTAGTGGCCACTCAAACGGGGTAGTCGAGACAACGTCGCCAGTTTCGGTATCCCGTACGATCAGCACCGCGGGTACCTTGCAGTTCGTGATTTCGCGCTTAGCCAACTCCATGCTTGCCTCAAACGACGGCATCATGAGAGAATCAACATGCGGGGAGGTCTGACTTGCCGGTGCTTCAGTTGCGATATTCTTCGGCGGTTCGGGTTCCGTACTCCAGGAGAACGAATCGAACCCGTCAAAGTTTTTGGTTCGCATCTTGATGATCTCCACGAGGAGCTCGACACGCTCTTTCGTGAGGAGAGGAATCCGCACATAGCACAAGCGTTTCCCATCGGGGCTGTAGCCCGGCCCTGACAGCATGAAGTTGGCGGTCTCCTCGATGACCCGAAGCGGTTTGTTCTCCGAGAGGATCATCAAGCGGTAAGCATGCGATCCGGCCGTCAAGTAGTCATGTTCGTCGTAAGGCTCCACGGTCACAAAGGCCAAATTCTTTCCGTCGGGCGAGAACGTCATTGGGCTCTCTGTGCAGGCCAGCAGATGCCAGAGCAATCCCCCGGTCGCCACCGAAATTGCCAGCAGCGCCTTCCAGCTTCCGCCGTGTTTGGTCGTTACTTGTCGTACCATGATGGCTTTCTCCAATAGTGTGCCGGTCGCTTCTCGCGCGGTTTCAGGACCGCCCGCAGAAGACTTTTCACAGCAATAGTAGCTCCCCGATAGAACAGAGCCCGATGAAGTCGCCGTTTTCGTGGGTTCCGGTCGAGCAGCATCGAAGGAAGCGCGCCACACACCCGTTGCCAGCTGGGCGCCAACATTATCCGCCAGTAGAGGCTCTCCACCTGGCGCAGATCCAGGGTATCCGTTATGCAAACAGGAGTGTGGAAATTGTAGCTGCTCAGATCCGTGTTGATGGTGTAGCCGCCGCGTGCGGCATCGACCGCCGTCGCCGTTCCCGGATTCGGCGTCAGGGGCAGCACGAAGCAGTGGTCCATGTTCATGTCGTCCTCACAGGCTGCCAGCCGCTTGAGGTCGTCCACCGTATCCCCGGGCAGGCCGAAGATGACCGTCCCGATGGTGTACACCTGTGGATATCGCTCGCGAAAGATTGAGAAGGCCTTGCGACACACTTCTGGATCGTTGTTGTGCTTGTTCAACGCGGCCAATCCGGCGCGTTCGTCTCGTTCGACGCCGATCATCACCTGCCGCAGCCCCGCACGAACCAGCTTGGCGAGGATGCCGTCCGATTCATCACGGACTACGCAGTCCGCCCGCACCCAAGCGGTATGAAGGGTCTTGGGCCGACCGCCGGGCCGCATCAAGTCGGATGCTAGCATCCGCTCTGCCCACTCGTCAGACCACGCTGGGGAGGCGTTGAACGTTGGGTCGACCCACCCGAAGGTCCGTCGTTCGAACTGCCGGTACAGCCAGAGCACTTCATCGAAGCTGCGTTCGGCACTCTTGGTGCGAAGAAGGGGGCGGTAGGTGTCGTTACCGTTTACGGATTTCCCCATGTGCTTCCAGAGAATGCAGAACGAACACGAATCCACGCAGCCACGCGAATGTTCGATGCTGGCCAGGCCGGGATGGTTCCGCGACCCTCGGCCATACAGATCCGCGTTGATCAAGTCGTAGGCTGGAAACGGCAACCTGTCGAGGTCGCGAACCAGCGGAGGAGGAGGCGTCAAAACCAGCTCGCCGTTTGACCCTCGAAACGCCAACCCGGGAATCGCACTCCAGGCCCGGCGGTCGTGGATTTGACGCAGTACTCTCACAAACGTCGTTTCACCTTCGCCCCGCACAATGACATCGACACAATCCTCGTTCAGCGTCTGCTCCACGGCGTGGGCAAAGTACACGCCGCCGGCCACAACGACACACTGGGGATGGAGTTGCTTGACGATCCTGGCCGCCCGAAGTGCTTCGTGCGCTGAAACGGTCTCCTCGCCGATGCCCAGCACATCGATTTGCTGCGCCGCTAGCCTTTGAGCCAGCGTGCGCCAGCCCACTTTCTCGCCCGGTGCATCCCACACCAACACCTCTAGTTCCGGAAGTTCCTCCCGGGCCGCAGCAGCCAGACACAGCAACCCAAGCGGTGGCCAGAATGCGGAAGTTTCGCTGTTGAACGGCCAAACGTAACGAGGTGGACGGAGCAGAAGAACACGCATCGGTTCACCGCACTTTCAGGCACATGATACCGCGTCGTCCTCGCAGTTCAACTGATACACGCCAGGAAGCACATCAACGTCACGCACGATTGCTCCTGCGGAGCGGGAGAATCGCAAGTTGATCCAACGATTGTCCCGTGAGAATCCGCTGTGGGGGACGCCGCGTATCCCGGAACCAAACAGGTTCAGGAAGCAGAAGGGTCAGGCCGTTCCTGATTACGGCCCTGCGCTCGGTGGCGGCGGCGTTCCTGGCCTTGGAGAGGGCCTTCCTTCGGCTGATTGGCTGGCAGCAGTTCTGGATGCCGCAAGCGTATTTGGACGAATCGAAGAGGAAGGAAAATCTCGATCAACATTAAAAGATCGAGTAAGCTGTGAACCCGGCTGCTATCGACCTCCAACTATGTTTGGGACAAGCTAGAATTGGGAATCGCAGGATGCGAAGCGCAAGCACAAAACTGGATCTCGCACCCCGCGAGTACTGGCATGGTACAGGCCCGCTGCAGGCGTTCTTGATTCTACAGGAGGGGATCCGCATCGTTCCCGAAGTTGCACCTTATGGACGGCGCGCAGTGCTGCGTGACGCAATTTATGTAACGAAGGACTGGAGACTCGCGTGGAACTTCGCTAGGGACGTTTTTCTCCACGGTGACTGCTTGCACCAACGTGGCCTGCTTCTGTTATGCCAACTCCGCAAAGGAACCACGATTCTGCGGATTGACGGTAAATACGATCACTCCATACTGCGGTACTTGATGCGAGAATTCGGGTCGGATGTCGTAACCGCCGCCTTCGGCAAGGTCATCCCCAAGAACAAACATTTGACCAAACGGGAGCTGATCAGCCTCCTTAATTGCGTTTATGATCGTGCTGTTAAAGACAGGAAGGAGACTCGGGAGTGGCACAAATGGATGCGCTGCCTCACGCTGGTCCGGGAACAGCTGCGGAAGTGCCGCTTCGACGGTGCGGGCAACGAGCATGCAGAAATCGGACTCGCCGTCTTTGAACCAAGCCGACTGCAGCTCGTCGACGCCTTTGCGGCCTCGATTGCGCCAAGAAAATTTGATGCTCCACACGGCGGAAGCGTTGGTTTTTTTGAGGCGATGTCGCGAGCCGCTGTAGGTACGCCAACACTCAAGCCGGTGTGCGCGCGGGACCTGATCGAAGACGTTGAGGCTGAGCTAGCCGAACAGCAGGAGCTTATTCGCGAGGGAAAGCAACCAACCTGGTCCGCAGGTTTACTGTCACGTGTTCAACGGCATCTCCGACAAGTCACTAGAGCCTATCCCAAAACCATTGATGGTGAATGTCGTATGATTATGCATGGCATTGATACTCACGGAAGAGCAACTGAACTGGCTCGTGGAACGGATTCCGAAGCCGCGGCAGAATCCCCTGGGCGGGCGTCCGGCGGCGGACACGCGGAAGGTCGTTCGCGGGATCTTCTGGATTCTCGACAACGGAGCGAAATGGAAAGACTTGCCTCGCCCATTCGGCTCCAAGAGCACGGTGCATCGGTGGTTCCAACGATGGGTCGCCGACGGTGTCTTTGAGAACATCATGCGCGATGCCGGACGGTGCGTGGAGCAGCGCGGCGGGTTTCGACTGTACGAGTGCTTCATTGACGGTACGTTCGTGAAAGCTCGCGGTGGTGGAGACGGCGTGGGCTGCACGAAGGCCGGAAAAGGCGTGAAAATCATGGTTCTCGTGGACGCGCGGGGGTTGCCTGTGGCCATCGACACGGCCTCGGCGAGTCCGCACGAACGCCGGTTGGTTCAACGTCTCTTCGACTTCATGCTGACGGCGGAAGCGCCCCAGCGAGTGATCGGAGACAAGGCGTACGACTGCGATCGTCTGGATGAAGAGCTCGCGGAGCAAGGCATCGAGATGATCGCGCCGCATCGCAGCAATCGCAAGCTGAAGAACATCACGCAGGACGGGCGGCCGCTTCGTCGGTACGGCCGACGATGGACCGTCGAGCGCACGATCTCCTGGTTCCAGAACTACCGACGACTGTGCATCCGCTGGGAGAAGTCGACGCAACTGTTCAGTGGATTCCTTCATCTTGGATGCACTCTTCTGTTGCTCAAAGAGGTTTTGGGATAGGCTCTATTACCTTTCCCGGTCTGGACAAGCGACTCATGGCCACCGTCCGCAGAAAGGGACGCTGACCTTGAGACTGCTTGATCTAGGTTTCGCGACTCCTGCGCTTCGGGATGTTTCGCTTCGTATTTCCGATGGCAGAGTATCCACACTTGCGCAAAGCACAGGCAACCTCAGCTTGCGGACTCGCCGATCTTGCGATACTCCGAGAAACCGAATTGAGTGAACCGGGTCGCGATCAAGCGATAAGATCTTCATCCGTCCTGCCTTCGAAGATGTTCTCTGTGTCCCCGGCGGTCAGCAAGCGCCGGCCCGTGTGTGTACGATCCTAGGTCAGATCGACTTTGCATTGGAATTTGTCGCGCCATCGCTCCGATGAAAGCGGCTCTGAGTCGCCGTTGGTTCGGGCTCGCGATGGGTCCGCGCGACGTTATCAAGTAAACGGCTCCTTCGGCATTAGCGCCGCCGCCTTCTTCTCGCGTCCGAGCAACCGATATGCGGTCGCCAGGATCTCCCTCCTACCTTCGACCGATTCATCCTCATCACGTCGGACCCCTCTTTCACGCGTCTGCCGGACCAATCGTACGGCCATCGATGGATCGATCGCCGCGATGGTCTGTCCGATCTTAATGTTAAGCCATCTTTGTTTCTGCACGATTGGTACGAGGTGTTGCCGCAGCATCCTTCGAGCCGCTTCCTGAGCGCCGACTCGGTGGAGGCGAGAAACAACCCGATGCCATAGCTCTTCTGCAAGGCCGTGTGCTTGTTCGATGTCGCGAAGCAACGGCAGCACCAGCTCGGGCCGTTCCTCGAACTCCGAAAGATCCAGAATCAGAGAAAGAGAAAGCGAGTTAACCGGCAGAGGGTCAAACGCCTCATCGATGAGCGCCCGGAGGGACGTAAGCTCCACCGTTGGCAGCGCTCGGCGGAATTCTGAATTCTCGTGCAAACAGGTGAACCGGTCGCAGAGGTCTTGCGGCCCGTCGTCGTACCAGTCGGTTGACACCAGCGTTGAGATAGAACCCCGCGGAACGACAATCGTACCCATGTGCTTGGCCAAATCGGCAGCGAGGCTGTTGACGTACTGGGCAAACCCGGCCTCGAAGTCGTGGCAATAGGGACGAAAAACGAGGATTCCTCCGGCATCGCTGAGCGCGAGAAGGCACCGCCCAACCACGAGGTTACGCTGATCTCGGGCGAAAAGAACTTTCTTGTTTACGTCTGCGGCGTTAGCAAAGACTGAAAAGAAATTGAAGCTTCCGGGAGAAAGACAAGTATCAAAGTAGGCGCCCATTTGGAAAATCTCCAGAGGATCCTCTTCGAATCGGACGGTCAGTCTAAGTCCGTTCCGTGTCTTCCATTCCCAAGCCTTGCCGGATTCAAGCCAGGGAGCCATGTCCAGCCCCTGCGCCTTCATCTTCTTGAGAAACGCCCGATTTGCCGGATGGTCGTGCAAACTCCAAGGAGGAGGTTGACACCGTCGCCGAAAGAGGTCGAGCGCCAATGCCTTCGTGGAACCAGTTAGCTCAAGAGCCGAAAACCATGCCTGTAAGTGCTTTGTTTCAAACAGCCACGAAACGCCCCCGTCTATCTTCAGCATGCTGCGCACGGCGGAGGCTAGCTCAGCCTCGAGTTTGGCGCGCCAAGTCGAGAGCACTGCTGAGCAGGTGGCTCGATCAATTCGCTCGATTGCTTTGTGGATCTGGGATTCTCTAGGCGAGGACACAACTGCTTGTCGCCTCGTCAAGTTGGCGAGTCGCACTTTTAGCCTGTCATCAGCCGGTCGCAGCCGGATCTGCTTTTCGATTGCCTCAATCTCTTCTTGAACCCGCCCCGAGTCAGGAAACACATCCTTCAGAATGCGCGCGCCCAGCGCTTGCGCATCAGGGGTCGCGGCATTCAGGCAGACCAGAGCGCGACGAACATCTGTGGGATACGCCGCAGCCCACTCGGGTACAGTGGGATCGCTTGGGGCTGGTGGTGGAGCAATGGCGTGAGAAAGCGCCGAGAAGACCTTAGTCAAGTGGTGCAAGTATACGACGTCTTTGGCCTTCCCACCCAAGATTGCAGTCCGGAGCAAGGTGGTCCAGCCGGCGCGCTCCAGTTTCGTCTGAAGCTTGATCAGGTCTTGAGTATCGAGCGATTGTGTTGCTTCACTCTTGTCCAAGATGCCGAACAACTTGGCGAAATCATCGGCACTCGTGGACAGGCGGCTCGTGAAGGAGATCAGGCTCTCCCATGAGTGCCAGGGCCTAGTGAGTTGGGCCGCGCACAGGGCACGGAAGCGTTCGCACGTCTCTTCGGCTGATCGGGAAAACGGCGCAAGTACGCAGATCCATTCTGCCTCATCAAAGGTCAACGGATCCTCATATCCCTCTGCGAAACGCGCTAGAGCTTTGAACGCAGCCCTCCACTGGTGTTGATCCATCACAGGGTCAGTCGGTAACCACCGCCTAAGATTTGGGTCCTCCCACTCTTCGAAGTTGTATGTCCAAGGACCTAACAACCGTTCATGCTCCGCGTACGTTTGCTGATACGAGCGGAACTCCCGCAGGTACTCTGTCAGCTTACTTCCGTGCACAGTCTCCAAGCGGCACCAGTGCCACAAGAACGCGGCTCGAGTAAACACCTTTCTATTGCTTTCTGGCAACAGCCTCATGTTTGTCACGACCGCTTGGTGAAACGATTTCCGGCTGGGAAGCGAAGTACTTTGGACGCACTCGATGACTGAATCGATGTGGATCTGTGGCGGAAAAACCGCAGCGAGTCTGTTGACTGTTTGATTCACTTGATGTATTCGTCCCTTGAGTTCCTTGAGTTGACTTGTTTCCAAGAATGGACGCGCCGCCTCCAGCGTTCGGATGCGCTTAATTGCATCTCCACAGCTGGTCCACCACCGTTCCCATGGATCCAGCAATGAAAGTGACAACACCAAGTCGAGAAGACCCAGCGCCCTGCGACGGGTGCCCTCGTCTTGTTGGATCAGCCATTGCGAGAAGCGCCGGAGGTGCTCGGTGAGATCGGGGCGAGGGAGGACCGGCAGTTCTTCGAGCCGCTTGTGCTCCCTGAGCTCCCCGAGTAAAAAGCGAAGCCGATTCCGGAACTCCTCGCTTCCATGAGTTGGACAAGTGTAGCTTCGCCGCTCTCCGAAAAACCGGATCAGCGGCTGCACAAGCCGAGTCCCGTCACGGCGCACAAGCTCCCAAAGGACAAGCGGCTCCAGAATGCCCTCCGTTCCTTGCATCGCATCGCCCAACAGCGCGATCGTGGCAGCGTTGTCTCGCGCCCAGCGCAGAGCGTTTCCGAAATCGCGAGGAGATAAATAGTGGACCCACGACAAGGTCGCCACAAAATGGCGCAGCTTGGGATTGTCTGTAGCAAGCTGTCCCGCCAACTTGATCGCCCCGGGGCTGTAATGGTTCTCCTCGGTGAGCAGCGAAACCGGTAGTGACTTGCCTTTGTGGATAGCGTCATTGAGCCAACCGAGAATATTGCTGACGCCCTGCTTCCACCACTCGACGGTCTCGACGAGCCGCGGCAGCACTCTTGGAAAGTGGCAGACCAGCTTGGTGTAGTTGTAGCCCGCACGGTGAAGCTGCTGTCGATCCAATTCGATCTGCTTAGGACCCTGGTTGCCATCGCTGGGGACCGACACCCATTTGACGATGCCACGCTGTTTGCCGATCGGGAAGCCCGGTAGCCATCCAAGCTCTGCCTTTAGGAACATCCGTCCGCGCGCCAGCGTCGCGCTACGGAGTCGCGTGCGTCGCTCTTGGGGCTGCATACCTTGGATTCTGCCCTCTGCAGAAGTTGTCGACAAGTCGGATGCGTTTCCGCTCCAATCACAAGCCTGTTAGAGATGGCCGATGTAGCCGACGATGCTGAACTGCTCGACTAGCTCGACGTAGCCCTCCAGCAAACTCAGGCAGTCACCCAGTTCACGGTAGGCGTAGGGGCCCTCGGTTCGGAGCGAGCTATCGCTGATGCGATTCGGCATCAGCACACACCGGCGCAGCGACTCGAAATCGTAGGCGTCAGCCAGGCCCTTGGATGCCGACCGCGCCATCTTCCGCCCGGTGCCGTGACTCAGAGATAACAAAGTGCCTCGGACGGCGTTCGTTGCCCGCACTAGTGCTACGTCGCCCGCTAGGTGCGACGGTATCACGTTTAGGTCGCCCGGTTCGACACGAACTGCTCCTTTACGGATAATGACACCGCCATCAGGCAGTACTTCGTATGTGTTGTGCGGCAGATCCAGCACCAGTTCCAAGTCGCCGAACTCCGCCTCGAGAGCTTCTTGAACCGCGGCGCGGTTGTCTCGGGCCCAGCCGACGATCCGGGAGAACTCGCGGTCAAACTTCGCGGGCTGATCGACAAGCGCATTCACTAAGCCCGACTCACTGCGGCTGCCGGTGTGAATTAGGAAGTACATTTGCTTTCTAGAATGAGGTTCGAGGGCATCGAGAAAGTGATTGCCGCCACCGAGATCGCCCAGGGAGCCCTTGTTGCTGCACAGGCGGTCAGCGACTCGCTCCCAGCGCTGTGGCGTCAGATCCGAGGTGGTCATGGTGCTGCGCATCAAGCGCATGCCGCAACCGCAGTCCGAGATCGCGAACCGCATCCAGTCGTCGCGCCTCAGTAGCGTTGCCGTCCCAGTGGGCAAGGGCGCCTTGCCCGGACAGGCGTCGGGAAAGAACACGACCTTCTCAGCAATCAAGTCACGCGGAAGCCATCCGTAAAGCTTCTGATCGTACTCGGAGGACAAGTTGATTAGGTCCATTTGCATTCTCCGTCAGCCAAGCGCAAGCAAGACCGTCAGCTGCCGCCATCCAGGCAAATGGCCAGAGCAGCTTTGGCCGACTGCTGCGAACCGACATTCGCGGGCCAGCGGGCTCGACAGGAGCAGTAGCACGGCCAATTAGGCCGCGCGGTGGTTTACGCGCAATCGAGAGGAGTCAATCCGCATACGCATCTGGATCAATCTCCCTAACGACGCCGAGATCACCGGCAGCTTTCTCAGCCTCCTCAAACGCAGCGTAGAGACCCGCAAACCGATAGACCTCCCATGCGGAGCTGGCAGCCCCCTCCACGTGACGGTGCGCAGCAAAGACCGGCTGGCCACTTGCGTATGCTCCTGAGACTTCGGCACACTCTACGCGGTAGGACTGGGTCGTACACCAGCCTAGGGAGCCCCATGGATCCTTCGCAACCTGATCTGCGAGCTTCTCCTGGGTGAACACAGCCACTGCTGGCGGCCCGGTGCAGGGGCCTTCAACGACAAGTACGTACATGATCATAGCCCGATTCTCCCGCCCCTGCCTCGCTGAATGCATCCTCGATGCTTCCTTCATCGCGAAAGCACCGTGCGCTCGGCCCTCAGAGAATCGAGGTAAGCGTTCAGAGGACGCTCACGCCAGTCGAGCGATGATGAATTGTTCATTGAACAGATCATCGTGGCGTTGAGCGTTCGACTGGCGCCAATCCACAACCGACACGAAGCGAACGCCGAAGCTCGTCGGCGACGCGGTTCAGCTTCACGTCCACACGGAATCCGACGGTTTCTGCGGCACCGACGAACACGGAATGGACTGTGCGCGCCGGAAGCCCGAGGCGTTCTGCAATTTCCAAGACGATAGCGCCCTCTTCGCTCATCAGGGCTCCGTCGGCCAGGGCGATGTCAGCGAGCCTGGAGACAATGAATACTTTATCATCGTGGCCCCCGAGTTCGTTGACCTTTTTCAGGGCAATGTCGAGTTGTTCACGCAGTTGATGCGTATCGACCACGATTTCTTTCTCAGGTTCGTCGGTGAAGTAGCGATGAAGAATTTCGATCATAATCTTCGTCTCGTACTCGCTGATGTCTCCATCCGCTGCGAGCACAAGTACGCCGCCGAGTGCGACCGTCCGCATTACTGTCTGGCTTATTGGCGTATCGGGGTAACGCGCGGTTAGCCGCATCAGGTTGTCCACGGCATCCTCGAGCGCGTCAGCGGAGAGCCGGTCACGGCTCACCGGGACGTATCCGTTCGTTGCGGCATTCTCAGATCGTGAAAACAGCTCGAGCGCCTTTAGCCGAATTGGCAACAGCGGATGGGATTCGAAGGAGGCGTTCATCAGTTCGCGACTTCCCTTCGCTTCATCGATCTGAGCCAAGAGGCCATCGATATTCAAATTGATGTTGCGATCGCTCAACCCAAACGTCGCCTTTAGAAGGCCGCGCGCGGCGGACGCAAAATCCCCACAGGCAAGTAACCCGACCCGGTCGGCGCTTATCTCGGCTTTCTTTCGCCAGCGCAAGAAGAGACTCTCTCCGAGCGGCGGAAGGACGGTCACAGCCGGATTATCCTTAGCTTCGTTGATCAGGGCATTCAGGCGGTGGTTTTTGAACAGAAAGTGGCCGAGCTCGTGGCCAAGAATCGAGGCGATCTCAGCATCTTCAAGTTTCTCCAGCGCCGCAGAGGTCACGCCAATGAGGCAATGGTCCGTTGCTTCTTGCGTATCTAATATCGCAGCGGCGTTTACTTCGGAGCTGGGAGTGCAGAATATTTCAGCCCCTATGTCGAGTCCTAGATTCTCACAAACCCCACGGTAGATGGCGAAGATCCGGGGAGAAATCTGCTCGGAAAGCCGGATACTATTGGCCAAGAACTTGTCCCTGATATTCTGGTCAAGCTGTCGCTGACCCTGCTCATAGGTTTGAAGATAATGTTCGACGCGGTATACATCATGCAGCTCGCGGACGCCCTCCGTATCGCCGCGATACCGGATTGCGTCCCAATCAATGGCTTTTTTCATCAGAATTCTCGAGTAAACGCCGCAGTTGGCGGTTGTACCATCGCCGTGAGTAGGTCACTCCGCCAATTACCGTGGCAACAGCCACGGATGCCAACGAAACCCATGAAGCCCATCCCCAGTCACGCTGCCAAGCGATCAGTTCGTACGTCTGGCCCGGAGCGATCTGAAGATCCCAACGCGCCAAGTTCTCATGAACCGTCGCGCCTAAGCCTTGGACTCCAGTCAAGGGTCCCGTCGCCGTGAGTCGAACAGTGACTGGAACGGCGATCTCCTTCGCGGCACGGCTTGCTGTGCGGCGGCGCACGTCCGTCCATAAATGCCGCCATTCACGGAATACCGCATCGAGCGTGTCTTCGTTCGGGCGGTGTTGAGCCTGAAACGGTCCGTCAGCGGAAGATAGAATCTCACTGAGGTTAATGCTCTCGCGAAAGTCCAACCGTCGTCGGAATGCGGTATGGTCTAGGCGCCAATCGACACGAGTCGGCCAGGTGAGCGGGGCATCGCGGCGATCGAATCCCCCCCGGTAGGTCAGCTCACGGCGACCGCTGCCTGCCGGCTGGCTCTCCACGTTCCAGTTTTGCGCTCGGAGCGGAAGTTCGGTGTGCGCGCTCGGGAAGAACTCGTCCGGACCGCGCACGCGGATGACTCTCGTCATTTGCCCCATGTCATCGATCGTGCTCTCGATCAAGACCTCGATATCAACAGTGGCAGCCGATGCAACCGTCAGCGGAATCGATGGTAGAACCAGTTTGCTTAAGAATCCGCCGTACGCAATGCACGGCAACACGAGCGACTGGCGAAGTGGCGCTCCAGCAATCGGATGGGTTTGAAGTGGAACCAGCAGGAGAGCCAGCAGCGTGCATACACGGACAACGCCGATCGCCGCGCCAGCTGCTCGGTCCAGTCCGCCTAGCCCAAGTTCCTTCGTCTGCTTGCGGATGCGACGAACGACGGCAGTGCAGATGGCAAGGATCAAGAGAAACGGAACGAGAAAGGCAAGAACGCGGTTCACGCTGTCCTCGAGTAGCTCTGGGTCAACAGCCCCGAGCAACTCGTATGCGGCCCGCGCGATAAGCCCGGCAGCGACCAAACTACACAAGCCCAGCGCCGGACGGATGAAGCCTTTTAAGTATCCGCGAAGCGCGGAGAACGCAATCAGGCCCACGAGCACTAGATCAAGGATGTCGACAGGTTGCATACGTACGCTCCGTGATAGGTGAGGTCCTCACAGGTAAACGCGTCGTCAATCACGGCAGAGACTCGCGCGATGACCACCGGACGCAGAGGGTCTCAAGTTTTACGTCAGACGGTATCGCACCTACATGCCACGACGCGCCAGCGGTCTCACAGTAGTAATATTCTTGCCCGTTGGTCCGGACGCATACGCTGGCCGGAAGCAAACAGGGCCCCGACGGCGGGGCCACGCCAATGGAGAGGTGACTACCGGCGTCGGTCTCGACCGCAAGCACGCAACAATCGTAGCCGAGCGTGTAGAACAGGCTGGCAGCCAAGATGGCGTGACAATCGCAGTCACCATGCCGGTCGTACAACGTTTCGAGCGGGTACCTCCAGTAGTCAGCAATCACTTTACCCGCGAAATCGCAGACGCTTTTCCGCGAATCGTCATACTCGTACTCGATATTCGGGGGCTGGCAAAGTTGGAGCGTGCTCTCAATCCGGTCGAGTGGAGAGAGGCGCAGGTTACGAAAACCGGCCTCGAGAAATGCAGCAAGTTCGAAAATTCCGGCGGACCGAGATGTGACAATACGGTCACGAAGCGTAGCTTGCTCGGTTTGATTGTGTCGCCGAAGTTCCTCAAGACGCCCCAAGTCGACACTCAGAAAGAACGGAGCCCGAGCCACTTCCTCGGAACTAACGTGGAACCGCCCTCCTTCCTCGTACACCTTGGTGCGGCAGAACACCGTCTGTACTCGCCGGATCACGACAGTGGGCTGCGTGCCCTTCTTGACTCCCTTAGCTTCTTCGGTGGCATGTTCTCGTGTTAAGACGCTTTGCCGTGCCCCAAGCGCGCTAAACATTTCCGCCGGCGAACTTTGCCGGCGCATCGTCGTCACCAACGCCTCGTCAGGCTGATCGTCGCCCGATGATTGGCGAAGTGACCATCGAGAGGTGTCTGCAGTTGCGATCCCGTTCCCGATGCTCAGTAGCAGAGCGCTCGCTAATACCAGCACACCGGCCGCGAAAGCCCATTCGGCCAGCGAAAGGCGCGTAAGCGCCAAGCCAACCGCTACCGCCAAAGACACGGTTAGAAAAACGTCCAGTCGCCGCAACGGCTGGCCGAATGCCGGACCGTCTGGGGCCACCGGCTGTTTGCTCGTGTCGCTCAACGCCCCGTAGCTTCGGCCCCACGCAGCGATCATAGCCTCCGCCAGTACCATGCCAACGCCTGGACGGTGGCGCGCGACAAAGGCCAGCAAGAAAGAGCCCAAAAAGCTGAGTGCCACGCCAGAGGCAGCCACGGTGACAGCACCGCCCGGCGGCGATGGCAAGTACAAGAGGCCGGCGACCATAGAAAGCAAGGCTAGGACCAGCAGCAAGAACGGCGCGGAGGACATCCAGCTCATCGCACGCGGTTCTGGAATGCGGCCGTCCATTATTCTCCGCCTCCTTCCAGTACCCCGTTCAGCTGAATAGGCTGAACCTCCAGTCGGGCGGACAGTTCTCGATGTGCAGTCGCACAGAGGGTGCCGTAATATGACCGCGAATGCGCCAACGTTGACCAAGAAATGCCGCCAACCCCGAGGCGCAGGATACCCGTGAATGTTCCGTCTGCTGTTCGCACAACGGCCGAATCCACTCGCGCGTGAAGCTGTGGGTCCATCATCAGGTAATCGTCGCTTTCACCGGTTCCGACGTAGTACACCCCATCTTCCGGCATCGTAACGGCCGGAATCTGGGGTTGGGCCTTGTCCACGGCCTCCTGGGCCAGGGCGCGCAACCGAGCACGGTCGACCTCCTCGGCTTGCGGCGAGTGAAGACTGTTCTCCAGGCTGCGTTCGCGCTGCGCCGCACTCAACTGCAGCAGGTCGCGCACTGGGACCTCAGACAAGAGGCGATGGACATTCCACGTGCGCAGCTGGGTACGGACATTTGCACGGGCGCACGACCGCACCGAATCCCAGCAACTCCTGAGCCAATCAACCCAGCTATCCTCTGGTAACGGCTCAGCCGACGATTGAGGCAACGTGAGCGGGCGAAAGTTCTGCAGCAACCACGCGGCTAGCCGCAAATGGTCTGGTGGCTGATTGTCTTCAATCGGGACAACGCCGTCGAGCATCCTGCGTATAGTTGGACATTGCAGCGCCGGTCCATCTAGCCGTGGAAGATGTTGCAGGTACGCCGAGCAATCGCGATCGTGTCGCGCAAGACGCTCGCGCAGATCCTCCGTAGCGGCCATGTACGCGCTATAGTAGCCGGCAATAGTTTCGGCAATCGTCGTTGGCGGAACCATATGCACGTCGCTGGCCTCCTCGTCCGCTGGCGAACCCCCGGCTGCGAGGCGATCCATCGCACGCCGGTGATCAGCGTGTAGCGCAGAACGGAGCGCGTCGTCCCAGCGTTTTCGAAGGGTTTCCAGGATGCGCCCTCCTTGCCGCCGCCGATGTTCGTCCAATGCGGTCAGGATGGATGCCAGGATTCTCTGGCAACTCCAGAGATGAAGTGGACCATGCCAACCGTATAGGCCCAGGGCCGACAGAGCTGCCGCCGCCGACCCAGCCAATAACCCAAGCGGAACGCCGAAAATGGATGCTATCCCGGACTGCGGCCAGTACGCAGTTGCGACTACCGCCACTCCCAATCCCACCATTAGCGCGCGGACGAATAGGGCAACAACCCCGGGCCGAGGCACAGCATGCTGTTGCAGCATATCCAGGTAGTATGCGATCTCCCGTTCAGGTGGTTCTCCCGATGCGGATGACGCGGCTCCGGTATCCTGTTTCTTCGCATCCGCATCCAGTCGCCGAACCAGAAGCCGCAAAGTTGCCAGCGCAAGGCGGCCGCGCGCGAAGAACCCCGGTCCATCGCTCGCCGAAGTCCGCTCTCGCAGAGCTGCGGCGCTTTCTGCCAGGATGCTTTGGACGCGCATCTCCAGAAGCCCTTCGAGTGTCCGCACCAGGGGATCAAGGACACCACGTTGAGTCAGCGCCACCACGTCCCTTGCCATTGCCGGCCAATCTTCGACGTGAACGCCTGCAAAGTGATTGCCGGTCACTATGGATTGCCTGATCACTCGCTCGACCTCGGCCTGCACTTGCCCAATGAAAGCCGAGCGGGCGTCGGCGAGGCCCGAACCAAGTT
>JAGVEK010000119.1 GCA_020058315.1 Candidatus Zixiibacteriota bacterium | reverse complement strand
ATGCCGCGACCTGGACAGCGGACTGGGTGTTGAATGTCCCCAATCTGGCCGCCAAACGTGCCATTATCATCGGCGTCGGACTGGGGATTATCTCGACCGCCCTCAAAGTGGTCTTGGGAGTGGAGCGCTCCTACTTGGGGCGGGATTGAGCATTGGGATTTCGGGAAAGATGACTGAAGCGTCATGAAACTTGCCGAGAAAATGTTCGCGATCGACCGGCGCTGGGTCTACCTGGCGCTTGGCCTGGCGGTGCTCATTTCCCTGAAGATCCCGTTTTCGATTCCCATCCCCATCTCCAAAGAAGCGCGCAACATCTACAACTTCGTCGACACGCTCAAAGCCGGGGACGCGGTCCATCTGGCAATCGACTACGATCCTTCCACGCTGGCCGAGCTCCAGCCCATGACCCTATCCATTCTGAAGCAGTGCTTCGAGAAGAAGATCAGAGTCGTTGTTACGGCGTTGCATCAAAACGGTCCGGCGATGGCGGCGGGGGTGATCGATACAGCCGTCGCCCGTCACTTCGCGCGCACCGGCGAGCAGATGAAGAATGGTGTGAATTACGCGTTCTTGGGATACAAACCGTATCCTGCGCTGATCATTCTCGGCATGGGCCAGAACTACCGGATCCCGTTCCCGGCGGACTACTATAACGTGCCGCTCGATTCGCTGCCGATGATGAATAAGATCCAGAACTACGATGACATCAAAGCCATCCTGAACATCTCAGGGACCTCGGCGACCGATTACTGGATTTCCTACGGCAACGGGCGGTACAAAGTCCCGCTGGCGATTGGTGTAACAGGAGTCATGGCCACCGACTACTACCCCTACTGGCAGACCGGGCAGATCTTCGGCATTCTCGGCGGCCTGAAGGGCGCGGCCGAGTACGAGACGCTCGTTGGCACACCGGGCAAGGCCGTGCAGGGGATGAAGGTGCAAATGGTCGCACACTTGATCATCATCCTCTTCATCGTCATTGGCAACATCGGGTATTTCGCGCAGCGCAAGAAGAAGGAACAGTCCGCGTAGCTCCGCGGATGGTATTGACGGATGGATTGGCCAACGACGATCGCAACAACCGTAGCGGCGCTTCTGACGCTGGCGGTCTTCTCATTTCTCTACAAGGACAACCCGTTCTACAAATTCGCCGAGCACCTGATGGTCGGGGTGTCCGCCGGTTACTGGGTGGTTCTCCTCGCCTACACTGTTGTCCTGCCGAAGATCATCACCCCGCTCAAGGCCGGCAAATGGTACTACATCATCCCCACGATTCTGGGCATCCTGATGTGGGCGCGCCTTACCCGCAAGTGGTCCTGGATCTCACGCTACCCGCTCGCGTTTTATATCGGTGTGTCCACCGGAGTGGCCATCCCGCTGGAGATGAAAGCCAAGATCATCGAGCAGCTCAACGGATCGGTGGACCTGGTCACCGCCATGTACTCGGCACAGGCCGGGGGCATGACCATCGTGAATAACATCCTGATCCTGGTAGGGATCATCGCCGGCCTGATCTACTTCTTCTTCTCGAAAGCCCACACCGGCGCCACCGGCGGCATCGCCAAGTTCGGCATCGGCGTCCTGATGATCGGCTTCGGCGCGTCCTTCGGCTTCACCGTGATGGCGCGCGTCTCTCTCCTGATCGAACGTCTGCAATTCCTGCTGTTTGACTGGCTGCGCTGGTATTGAGCGTTGGGGCTGGGTGCAGTCTGCCCAGGTTGCCTTGGCAACCGAGGCTTCTTCAGTGTGTCCCAAGGTGAGTGGCTCACATGTGGCGCAGATGATCGCGGCAAGCGTGACCAGGCACTCTGCTCGCGCCGGGCGCCCGGCGGGGCAGGAGAAAGTGCTTGATCTGGCGGCTGGTGGGTGATAGATTGTCCTTTTGTAAAGGACTAAATATGCCGAAATTGTCCTTATAGAAGGGACAAATGCGCGACCTCATCCGCCAGAAAATCATCGACTCGCAGACACAACCCCTGCCCGTCTTCACCCGCCGCGATGTCCGGCTGCCGGATGTCCGCGGCAAGGCCATTGCCGTCATCGGGATGCGCCGCACCGGCAAGACCACCTTCCTCTGGCAGGTGCTGGCCGACCGCGTCCGACAGGGGACCGGGCGCGAAGGATTGCTGTTCTTCGGATTCGAAGACGAACGGCTGGCTGAAATGTCCGCCAGGGACCTGGATTTGATTGTCGAGGAATACTTTTCCCTGCACCCGGAATGGCGGGGCAAACGCCGGGCCGTCTTCTTTCTTGATGAGATCCAGGTTGTGCCGAAGTGGGAGTTGTTCGCACGGCGTCTTCTGGACACGGAGAAAATAGAACTCTATATCTCGGGATCTTCGGCGCGGCTTCTCAGCCGTGAAGTGGCGACCAGCATGCGCGGCCGGGCCATGGAGGCGCTGGTCCATCCTTTCAGCTTCCGCGAGTACTTGCGTCACCACGGCCGTGAACCGGATGTGGCGGGGAACCGCCTGACAAAGGAAGCACGTTCGCGGCTGGAGAAGGATCTGAGGGGATACCTCAGCGGGGGTGGATTCCCTGAAGCTATGGGACTGGAGATTCGCGACCGATTTGACTTGCTGGCGGGATATGTCGACGTGGCGCTCCTGCGCGACGTGATTGAACGGCATCAGGTATCGAATCCTCACGCTCTTCGCTGGATGATCCGGCATTTGCTGGGAAACGCCGCCGGAGAGTTCAGCGTCAGCAAGTTCTACAATGATCTGAAGTCGCAGGGCATCGCGGTGTCGAGGGATACGCTGTATGCATTCCTGTCGCATCTGGAAGATGCGTTTCTCGTCAGGACTATATTCCTGGCCACCAGCTCGGAACGGCAGCGGATGGTCAACCCGCGGAAAGTCTACCCGATTGACCCTGGGCTGATTCCGGTTTTTGACCGATCCGGCAAGGCGAACCGGGGGCAGGCGCTGGAGACGTGCGT
>JAGVEK010000552.1 GCA_020058315.1 Candidatus Zixiibacteriota bacterium | reverse complement strand
CCATGTGCTCCAGCGCCTCCCGGAGAACGCCGTATACGTATAGAGACAACGCCGAATGACTATCTCCTTCGTCGAGTTCCTTCAGCTCAACGTGGGTGGAAGTACGATCCACGAGATCGAGTCGCTTATCGAGAAGCCGATTGACGACTTGCTCGTAGATTCCTTCCACTGGTTCCATCATTCACTCCGCAGGGTTAGTATACCTGACTGAAGGCAGCGGGTCCACCGTTGGGTACCGACGGCCGCAACTTGCCCCCGCTATTTCACCGCCACGCCCCCCCGAAACATGAAGTACGCCGCGCCGACGAGGCATAGGCCCGCCCAGAGGAAATCGAGCTTCAGCTCCTGTTTCATGTAGGTGTAGACGAAGATCGCGAAGATGACCATGGTGATGATCTCCTGCATGACCTTGAGTTGCGGCAGGGTGAACTGGCCGTAGCCGTAGCGATTGGCCGGGACCATCAGCGTGTATTCAAAAAAGGCGATCCCCCAACTGAACAGAATCGCGATGATCATCGGCCGGCCGCTCAAGGTCTTGAGATGTCCATACCAGGCGAAGGTCATGAAGACGTTGGACAAGGTGAGAAGGATGATGGTTTTCATGGGGCGGTCGAGTCTCCTGATGCGTGGTCGTGTTGTGTTGCCACTGCGATAGACGGTGCGGAAGAAATCGAACGCGGAGGTATGGCGTCAAGGACGTGTTGCAAACGCCAAGGGGCTGAAAGCCCCTTGCCCGAGATACGCGTTGGGCTGAGAGCGCCTGCCGGGAATGTGGAATTGCGATACGAATGCTCAAATCGAGCACTGCTCGGTCCGCTTGATAATCTCGTTCTGGAGTGCGACTCCCAGGTCCACGAAGTAATCGCTGTAACCGGCGACACGAACAATCAGATCACGATGCTGGTCGGGATCTTTCTGGGCCGCCCGGAGGGTCTCCGCGCTCACCACATTGAACTGGAGGTGATGGCCATCCATGCGGAAGTATGCACGGACCAAATGAAGCAGTTTCTCGAGTCCATTCTCATCGGCCAGGATCTCCGGGGTAAACTTCTGATTGAGGAGTGTCCCGCCCGTCCGGACATGATCCAGCTTGGCCGCTGATTTCAGCACGGCCGTCGGGCCCTTACGGTCGGCCCCCTGGACCGGGGAGATACCCTCGGACACCGGTTCGCCGGCCTTCCGCCCGTCGGGGGTCGCACCCACCACACTGCCGAAGTAGACATGGCAGGTTGTCGGCAGGAGGTTGATGCGGAAATGTCCACCCTTCGTGTTCGGTCGCCCGTCGATCAGGTCGAAGTAACTCTCGAACACCATCCGGGCGATATCGTCCGGATAGTTGTCGTCGTTGCCGTACTTCGGCGTTGCATGCAGCAGTGTCTGTCGTACCGATCCGTCGCCGTCGAAATTGTTGCTCAGCGTTGCCAGTAACCCGCTGAGCGAGAGCGAATGCTTGTCGAAGACATTGTACTTGATGGCGGTCAGTGAGTCGGTGATGCTGCCCATGCCGACACCCTGGATGTACGACGTGTTGTACCGGGCGCCGCCGTCATTGTAGTCCTTTCCGCGCCGCACACAATCATCGATGAGAATGGAGAGAAACGGCGCCGGAAGGTACTGCGCCCACAGCCTCTCAATGATGACATTCCCTTTGATCTTGATGTCGATAAAGTGCTTCAACTGTTTCCGATAGGCGCCGAACAGGTCATCGAAGCCGGAAAATCCGGCCGGATCACCGCTCTCGACACCGATGCTCTTGCCTGTCCGGGGATCGACTCCATTGTGCAGCGCGATTTCCAGCACTTTCACGAGATTGAAATACCCCGTGAGAATATAGCTCTCCTTGCCGAAAGCGCCGGTTTCGACACATCCGCTGGCGCCGCCGTTGCGCGCATCAGCGATCGACTTGCCCTGGCGAACCAATTCCTGGATGATGGCATCGCTGTTGAACAGCGAAGGCTGACCGAATCCTGTCTTGATGATCTGGAGCGCGCGACGGAGCAGGCGGTCCGGGTTCTTCTTGCTGATCTGGACCATGGAACTGGGCTGGAGAATGCGCATCTCTTCGATCACATCGAGGATGAGATAGGTGAGGTCATTGCTGGCATCCTCTCCGGTCTCGGTGACGCCGCCAAGATTGATCAGGCAGAAGTCGGTATAGGTGGCGCTTTCTTCAGCCGTTACGCCGACTTTGGGCGGAGCGGGCTGATTGTTGAACTTGATCCAGAATGCCTGCAGCAGTTCACGTGCTCTCTCCTTTGTGAGAGTCCCGGCTTCGATCTCGCGGCGGTAGAAGGGCCACAGATGCTGGTCCAGACGGCCGGGATTGAATGAATCCCACGTGTTGAGTTCGGTGATTACGCCGAGATGCACGAACCAGTAATACTGAAGCGCTTCCCAGAATGTCTGCGGCGCCTGGGTCGGGACCCGTTGGCAGATTTGCGCCATCTGTTGCAGCTCCGTCTTCCTGCCGCCGCTGCTTTCGTTCTCAGCCAATCGCTCCAGAGCGTCCGCGTGACGCGCGGCATAGGCCACCAGCGCGTCCGCCGCGATCGCCATCGCCTTGAGTTCTTCGCGTTTCCCCACAGCATCGGGGTTGCCGTAGAAATCCAGATCCCCGAGGCTGCGTTTGATCGCGTCTTTGAAATCGCGAAATCCCAGACGATAAATCTTGTCATCCAGTACTGTGTGCCCGGGCGCTCGCTGCTCCTGAAACTCGGTGAAAATGCCGGCATCGTAGGATACGATCCATTCGGGGTCGACCGCTTCGAAGATCCGGTCGCGTATTGACCGGCCCGACCAAAAGGGGATGACTAAGTCGCGCTGGATACCCCGTGCGTCATCGCTGACTTTGAACGGGATCTTCTCTCTGGAGTCGAGGACATCGAAGTCCCGCAATGTGTGGGTACAAATCTCTGGATAGGTCGGTGTGGCCTTGGGCATCTCACCGCGTTCACCCACAATCAACTCCCCGGCGTTGATGCAGATGCTCTTGTGTTCGAGGATGTGCTTGACAGCCTGCGCGCGGGTCAGTGGAATCGAGACGCGCTCCGGGATGCCGGTGGCGTAGAACTCGGTCAGCAGCCTTGCCCGCTCCAGAGAGATGGCAGGGACGGCGGCAAGACTCTGTTCGCGGAGTTGCCGGATTCTGTCATTCACGATCTATCCTCCCACTGTGACGGAAAACCCGTGTGACTCAAACAGTCCCTTCCGCCACGAAATCTCCTCAGGGCTCTGTGTTTCCCAGCGTCGGCCACGACGGGGAAGCTGGTATCGCAGGGATTTGTCTTCGCCGAGTTTGTTGTAGGGCAGAAGGCCGACTCGGCGAACGTTGGCGAGCGGTTCGAGAAACGAGCAGATCGCCTCGAGGTTCTCCCTTGTATCAGTGATGTCGGGTATCATCGGGACACGAACAGTGACATTTCCTCCTCGCGACGCGAGCATGGCGAGGTTGGAGTGGATCAACTCATTTGTGACACCTGTAAACTCGAGATGGAGTGCCGGATCCATAATCTTGAGGTCAAAGAGGAACAGATCCACCAGATTATATACGCGGTCAAAGTCTTCCTCCAAAGCGTAGCCGCAGGTGTCAATCGCCGTGCGAAGTCCACAATTCCTGCATGCTGCCAGGAGAGCCATCAGGAAGTCGATTTGCATCATTGGCTCACCGCCGGAGAAGGTCACACCGCCCCCGGATTGATCGTAGAAGATCTCATCTTGAACGATTTGGGCCATCACGTGCTCAACCGATACCACGCACCCGATTGTCGCCGCGCGCCTGTCCTGATCGGAGGCGCGGTTGGAAGCCTGCGATCCCACCGGCATCGCCTCGGGCAGGGAATGTCTGCTTTCCGGATTGTGGCACCACCAGCAGTCGAGCGGACACCCCTTGAAAAAGACCGTTGTGCGAATGCCGGGCCCGTCATGGATGCAGTACTTGCGCAGGTCGAAGATGATTCCCGAAGCGGACACCGCGTGCACTCCCTGGTGGCAAACCGCACCGTTGCTCAAACACGGCAACCGGGAAGGAATCTAACAGGTCGCGCACCTCAGACCAAGCCCCGCGTGCGTGGGATGCGTCTGACCCGGATACCGGGGGATTGCGTGCGAGAGCGGGATTGCACGGAGAGACTGCCTTAGAGCGGTCTCTCCGATTTAGACTGTTTGAGGGATTCTAAGTTTCAGCGCCGGGGTGTTCGCCGGCTGGTCTTCGAGTCCGGACGAGACCGGCGTCCAAAGCCACCGCCGGACGGCTTCGGCTTGGGAGCGGGCGATGAGGATTCGACTTTGGGCCTTGGCCTTGTGGTCGGCTTCGCTTTCGGCCTGGAGCGTCCTTCTTGCTGCGAATGTCCCTGCGTGCTGCGAGTCGTCTTCCGCTCCATGTTGCTGCGTGCCTGGGCACGGT
>JAGVEK010000226.1 GCA_020058315.1 Candidatus Zixiibacteriota bacterium | reverse complement strand
TTTGATCGACTTGGAGTCCTCGTTCAGGGCGCGAGCGATGCGATCGACCACATACTCCGGCATGTGGGAATTGATGTCACCTGCGAGCTCTATAAAGCGGGCGTAGTAGTTTAGCGATTTGAGTTTCCAGGAAAGATAATGTGGATCGATCGGGATGCAGTGCCCGCCCAGCCCTGGGCCGGGGTAGAATGGCATGAATCCAAATGGTTTGGTCGCGGCTGCCTCAATGATCTCCCAGACGTCAAGATTCAGACGGTCGCACATCAGCGCGACTTCATTGACCAGGCCGATGTTCACCGAGCGGAACGTATTTTCCAGCAGTTTGACCATCTCTGCCGCTTGGGTCGATGAAACCGGGACCACGTTGTCCAGGAAGAGTCTATAGAACGCCTCCGCCATGCGTGTGCATGCCGGTGTTGTGCCGCCCACAATTCGCGGCGTGTTCTTGGTCCCCCACTTGGGGTTGCCCGGATCAACCCGTTCCGGGGAGAAAGCGAGGTAGAAATCGATCCCGACTTTCATGCCCGACGCTTCGAGCTTGGGACGGATTAGTTCCTCGGTCGTGCCTGGGTAGGTTGTTGACTCCAGTACGACCAGCATGTCTTTGTGGAGATGCTTCTCAACTCCCTCGACGGCACTGAGGATGAAAGAAACATCCGGATCCTTGGTTTTCGAGAGGGGAGTGGGCACGCAGATCGCCACGCAATCGGCGTGCTTGATGACCGCGGGGTCCAGCGAGGCGGACAGTTTGCCGCTCTTGACCAACGGAGCCAGAGTGTCGTCGGAAATATCATCGATGTCGGAATGGCTGGCACTGACGAGATCCACCTTGCGCTCCGAAATTTCGAGTCCGGTCACCTGCAACCCGGCCCGGGCTACTTCGACTGCGAGCGGCAGTCCGACATAACCCAGTCCGACGACCACGACTTTCGCGGTCCGCTCCCGGAGCTTGGTTTCGAGTCTTGAGGAAACTGCTTTCTGTATCGTCTCCATCGCGTGTCCTTTATCGATAATCCCTCTGTTGCCGTTATCGGCGCCGTCGTTCCCGCCAGTACTCAAGTGTATCGAACAGTGTCTTGTTCCACGGGATCGCTGGCTGATATCCCACATCATGACGCGCGCGAGAGATATCCGCCCGCAGAATGGGCACTTCAACAGGGCGGAGTTTCTTCGGGTCTGTGATCACGTCGATCGGGCACGTGGCCAGTTTCAGCAGTGTATGAAGCACGGAACGAATGGCGCGTGCCCGTCCTGAACCCAGATGGTAGATGGTGCCGGGTCGGCCCTTCAGCGCCAGCAGGCGGTATCCGCGGACGATGTCGCGCACGTCGGAGAAGTCCCGTCGCGCCGAGAGGTCGCCGACCTTGATGACGCGCCTGCCCTTCTGATGTTCCAGTTGCGCGATGGCATGACAAAAATCCGGCACGACAAACCCCGTCGCCTGGCGCGGGCCGGCGTGATTTGACGCGCGGACGCGCACGATTGGCAAACCAAACGAAGCGTGATATGAGTGGGCGATGAGATCGACCGCAGCTTTGGAGGCTCCGTAGGGATTGACCGGCCGGAGAGGTGTGTTCTCATCCACCGGGATCATGCTCGGACGGACTCGCCCATAAACCTCGTTAGAAGCCAGCATTACAACTTTCTCAACCGATCTCATTAGCGTGCGGTCCTGCCGAATCGCCTCCAGAAGATTCAGTGAACTGATGACGTTATTCCGAATCGTCGCCTCAGGGTCTGTAAAGGAAGCCCCAACCGATGTGGCGGCGGCCAGGTGGATTACCCAGGTTGGCTTTGCACGCCTCAAAGCGCCCGCCAGCGCCTTGCGATCCAGCATGTCAACGGTAATGACCTCGATTTCGGAGCGGACCGCATTCAAGTTGCGAGCCGAGGTGCCCGGAAGGAGCGTACCGCTGACCGAATCCCCCTTGGCAACGCATAACTCAGCCAGATGGGAACCGGCAAATCCGGCGATTCCGGTGATAAACACGCGGGGAGACGGCATGGCATTCGGCCGGGCAGAGCGATCAGTTCCGCTTGGCCATCTCCGCCAATACAGAATCGGTCACATCGAGGCGTTCACTGGCGAACAGCGGATTGACCTGCTCAAGGTCCAAAATGAGATCGAGCCCCTTGGTCTTGGCGACTGATTTCGCAGCCTCGGCCAGTTTCTCATACATTGGCTTCAACCCTTCGGCGGAGTTCTTCTCGATGATACCGTCCTGGCCGAAAGTCTCCTGCATGAACTGCTGGAAGGACTGTGATTTTTCCTGAATCTCGGCGCGGAGCCGGTCGGCGGTGCCTTTGAATCCGCGTGACTCGGTATCCTGGAGGTCGGCCGCCAGTTTGTCGAGTTCGCTCTTCTGCCCGTCGCGCTGCTTCTCGAATGTCGAGACCATTTCATCAATTCGGGCGAGGGCTTTCTTGAATTCCGGAGATTCGGTCCGAACCCGCTGCAGGTCCACCGTCCCGATCTGCATCTGCGCCCAGGAAACGGAGGCGATCCCCGTAACCGCTGCAAGCGCGACAATCGTCAGCAAGCATGTTCTCAGTTTCATTGAGTCTCCCCGGCACCGGAATGGCGCCCTCTATCTGTTGCGAATCTCGCGCTCGACGCGGGCCGTGTCGGCGTCTACCATGTTCGAGATCATCTTCTCAAAAGTGGTTGCCGGTTGCCAGCCCAACTCTGAATGGGCCCGCGATGCGTCTCCCAAGAGCGTGTCGACCTCGGCGGGTCTGACGAGCGCCTGATCGACCTTCACGTGTTTTTTCCAGTCCAAACCCGCATGTTCAAAAGCCGCGCGCGCCAGATCTTCAACCGAATGTGCCCGCCCGGTGGCGATCACGAAATCCGATGGCTCCTTGGCCTGGAGCATCATCCACATCGCCCGGACATAGTCCCCGGCGAATCCCCAGTCGCGACGGGCCGAAGTGTTCCCCAAATGCAGGGTGTCGGTCAAGCCGAGTTTGATCCGCGCGACTCCATCGGTGATCTTGCGAGACACGAACTCCTTGCCGCGTCTCGGCGATTCGTGATTGAAGAGAATCCCTGAGCACGCAAAAATCTCGAACGACTCGCGGTAGTTCACCGTGATCCAGTGGCCGTAGACTTTGGCCACACCGTAGGGCGATCTGGGGTAGAACGGCGTCTTCTCGTTTTGGGGAGTCTGTTGTACCTTCCCGAACATTTCCGAAGATGATGCCTGGTAGAACCGGATCTTGCGGTCAACCAGTCGAATGGCTTCCAGAATCTTCGTTACCCCCAAAGCATCGAACTCGCCGGTGAGGACCGGCTGGGCCCAGGATGTTGGCACAAATGATTGTGCCGCCAGGTTATATACTTCGTCTGGCTCTGCCTGCTCGATTGCAGAGATCAGTGACAACTGGTCCAAGAGGTCAGCCTGCAGGAGAGTGACGCGGTGCTTAAGGTGCTCGATCCGCTCGAAATTCTCCGTCGAGGCGCGGCGAACAGCACCGAATACTTCGTATCCCTTGCTTAGAAGCAGTTCCGCGAGATACGATCCGTCTTGTCCGGTGATCCCGGTGATCAGTGCTTTTGGCATCGAACCAACACCCTCCTGGTATCCATGGGCTTGTCTGCAATATACCCGTGCCATGTCGGGGCGTCAATGTTCCCGGCTTGTGTACACGCCGGTAAGAGGTTGCGACGGATCGTTTTGTCAGAAGGTTGATCGGGTAAGCCTCGCGGGACAAAGCCTGGGACATGTCTTGGCCACGGCGGCGCGGGGACGTATCTTGGGAAATTGGGTCATGATGGGAACCAGGCGCAGGGCCGGTGGTTAGAAGGTTGACCGATGAGAGTAGCGCGACATTTCTACGATAACCGGAGTTGGATCGGCATCGTTTGTACCGGGTTGGTGCTCCTGCATGCCGACCAGGGGTTCCCCCAACAGAATCGGGGCGGCACATCGGGGCGCGATACCGTTCGTGTCTCCCAAGCCCCCCCCCTCTCTCCTGATTTGGAACGTCTGCAGGGCGTGGAACCGCGTCCCCCGGCTGTGATCAGGGTGATTCGTCCCGAATTAGTCCAGGCCAATGATCTTATCGGGGTGGGCAAGTACGAGGAGGCCGTGGCGATCCTCCTGCCCGCCTGGAAAAAGGATCCTGGAAACGACGCCCTCGCGACCGCACTCAAGCAGGCCTACGAAGGGATCAAGAACTACCGTGGAGTCCTGGAAGTGCTGCAGACCCAGTTGGGCGGGCGCCCGAAGGAAATGCTGTATCTCTCTGAATTGGCCGAGACGTACTGGCGGCTTGGCAGCGATGATTCGGCCATGATCGCGATCAGACGGATGATCGCGGTTGACCCGAAGGATGCAGACCGGTATCACATGGCGGCAGAGACCTTTGTACGGGTTGGGCGCTATCCGGAGGGGATTGAAACCTATCGCAACGCGCGCCGGGTCTTGGGCGATTCGCTGATCTTTTCCGAGAATCTGGCGCAGTTGTTCGAGGCACGCAGAGAATACGCCACGGCTGTTGCAGAGTATTTTCGCTGGCTGGCGGCACGCCCCGATTCGAAGCAGACTGTTCAGCGCCGGATCACCAACCTGGTGAAGATCCCGGAGGCCATCGGGGAGATCACTGCCGCTCTCAGGGAAATCGTCCGGAATTCGCCGGACAATGAATACGGTCACCGCCTTTATGGAGATCTGCTCTTCGAATCAGGATCGTCTGACAGCGCCTTTGCCGAATATCGTCGCGCGGATCGTTTGGCCTCTCAGCCCGGTGAGCATCAATTATACGGTGTCGAGCGTTCGCTCGAGACCCAACAGTATGCCATCGCACGGACACATGCGGTGGAGTTCCTGAAACTCTATCCCCGGCATTCGAAAATCACCCGGGTGAATTTCGTGCTGGCGCGCGCCGAATTGGGGTTGGGTCATCCCGAGGTTGCTGTCAGCATGTTGAAGCAACTGGCATCGCAGATGCCGGATGGTCCTGAGACCGGGGAAGTTGGGTACGAAATCGGCGAGATTTATCGGGTGCACACAACCCAGATGGATTCTGCGCGTGTCTATTTTCGGCGTGTCGCGTCCATGATCACGACCCCACGACGTGTGATGGCACTCGTCAGGCTGGGAGATCTCGACATGTATTTCGGGGATCTGGCTGGCGCTGATTCTTCGTACCAAAAGGCTCTCGCAACCCGTCCCAGCCCGGCGGAAGCGGAGGAGATCGGATTCCGAAGGGCCGAGGTTCGGCTGTTCAAAGGCGAGTACGATGAATGCGCTTCGGAACTGAAGCAACTGGTGCAGCGCTTCCCTCGGGGGCTCTATGTCAACGATGCCTTGGAATTGAAGATCCTGATCGACGACAGCAAGGACGCGATGAACTGGTCACTGGATCGGTACGCTGGCGGCCTCTATGCGGTCCGGCGGGCATGGCTGGATAGCGCGATCGTTTTGTTTGGTCAGTTGGTCTCGGACTCTGCCGGAAAGCTGGCAGCGCAAGGGCAGTTCCAGATCGCCCAGATCAAAGCCACACAGGCGGTTCCAGTTGA
>JAGVEK010000547.1 GCA_020058315.1 Candidatus Zixiibacteriota bacterium | reverse complement strand
CAGATAACCACATTCCCAGTCTACCGGTGTGCAGTCATCTCTGCCACGGACGTGGCAGGAATTAGGGAAAACACCCGTACAAGTCTTGCCATTCCTGACCGCCCCCTGCTTGACTTCCGGACCGAGCGGGGCGTTTTTGGGGCCTGATTTGACCTGAGGTTGCGAATGAACAAGCTCATCTATCTGGACAGCGGCTCAACCACCTTCCCCAAGCCGGAGGAAGTGTATCATCAGATGGACCGGTTCTACCGGGATTACGGGGTCAACCCCGGGCGCTCTGGTTACGACCTGTGCATGATCGCAGTCACCATGGTCGAGGAAACACGCAGGCTCCTGACCAAATTCTTCAACGGCACCGACTACAACCGGCTGATTTTCTCTCTCAATGGCACTGATGCTCTGAACCTTGCCATCTTTGGTCTGCTGGAGAACGGGGACCACGCCATCACCACGGCCATCGAGCACAACTCGGTCCTGCGCCCGTTGTACCACCTGAGCCGGGACAGCAATGTCGAAGTCGATCACATCCCGTTCGACAGCCGGGGATTCGTTGATCCCGATGCGATCAAACGGAAGATGAAGAAGAACACCCGGCTCGTTGTGGTCAACCATGGCTCGAACGTCATCGGCACGGTGCAGCCGATCAAGGAGATCGGCGCTCTCTGCCGCGAGCGCGGAATCACTTTCCTGATCGATTCCGCACAGACGGCCGGCAAGATCCCCATCGACATGGATCGGATGAACATCGACGTCGTAGCATTCACCGGCCACAAGTCGCTCATGGGACCAATGGGAACCGGCGGGCTGTATGTTCGCGAGGGAGTCGAGGTCCGGCATACGCGCGCGGGTGGCACCGGTGTCCGCTCAGCGATTCGATCGCACCTCGATGAATACCCGTACCGGCTCGAGTACGGCACCGGGAATCTTCCGGGAATCGCCGGGCTGAACGCCGGCGTCAAGTGGGTCGAAGAAAAAGGGCTTCACACGATCCACGAACATGAAAGCAATCTGTTGCGAATGCTCCGTGACGGTCTGCGAGAGATCGACGGTGTCAGTCTGTACTGCCAGGATGATCTGACAGATCACATCGCCGTGCTGGCTTTCAATGTCGATGGTCTCGAAGCACTCGATACCGGGACCATGCTCGATGTCGACTACAACATCTCCTGCCGGACTGGACTGCACTGTGCACCCATGGTACATGAGCAGATTGGCACCGACAAGATCCACGGCGCGGTTCGTTTCGGTATTGGGCCATTCAACACGGAAGAAGACATCACGACCGCCGTCCAAGCGGTCGGAGAGATCGTTCGGAGCAGGACCGGCGTTCACGCACGATAGATTTCTCTGGTAACAACTGTCTCTCATCGATTATCACAGCGAGAATCGGCAACGTGCCGCCTGAGCGATCATGCGCCGCCGTGCAAGAAGTAAGGGCGGGTTTCAAACCCGCCCCTACGGACCACCGGGAACGATGAGGCGGTTCGGAACGAAGCGGCGGGCAATTGCAGGCGCACGGCTTGCCGTGCCCGATCCAGTTTCGTCCAGACGCGTCCTGACGGACACGGCAAGCCGTGCCCATGCACCCACCGGATCATGCTCCGGTTTGACGTTACTCTTACACGAGAATCAAGAGTGAGAGGCGCCCCCCAGCACCAGCGCGTCTGCCACCACCTCTGACAGTGTCTTCACCTCGACACCGAGCTTGTACTCCTTGTTCAGTTCGCTTAACTGGTCGATGCAGTTGTGGCAGGGGGCCACAACGACCTTGGCGCCGGTTTTGGCGATCTGCTCTGCCTTGATCTTTCCGGCTTCGAGCCGCCTCTTCGCATAGGTGGTCATCGAGAGCTGGCCGCCGCCCCCACCACAGCAGAAACTCTTTTCCCGATTCGGATACATCTCCACAAAATCGGCGGCAGCCTGTCTCAGGATGAAACGCTGATCCTCGATGACGCCTCCGAGGCGAACCAGATTGCAGGGATCGTGCAGGGTCACTCTCTTCTGATTGCGCGCCGGATCGAGCTTGATGCGACCCTGGCGCAGGAAGCCGGCAATGATTCGCACGATGCTCCTGCTCGGATACTCCGGCGTGATCGCCAGCCACTCGGGCGCTTCCCAGTGGTTGGCGTTATAGCCGTGCCCGCACTCTCCGAGCACAAGCATGCCGGCCCGCAGCCGTCCCATGGTCTCATGAAGGCGGCCGGAAATCAGAGCCGCAGCACTATCATCTCCGCTGAACAGGCCATAGTTTGTCACGTCGTAGTAGTCGCTGGAGAAAGTCCAGCTTTCACCGGCGGCATGCAGGATCTTGGCGGTGGCGAGGAGGGAAAGCGGGAAGAACTTGATCTCACGCGGGTTCACCGTGTAGAGCAATCGGACGTCTGCTTGATCGATGGGTATCCGCGCTTTCGGATCGCCCACTTCCTGTTGCAGTTCTTCTTCGATCCACTGCGCGGTCTCCAGCCAGTCCTCTCTGACAATTCCCATGTTGTTCCCCTTGTCCACCGCTGTGTCGACGGTTGACTGGAGTTCCGAGGGAACCAGATTCATGCTCACCAGCGCGCTCCGGCCGGCTCTCACCAGCCGGGAAATTGGCAGTCCCACCGTGCAATTGAGCGTGCACCGTCCGCACATGCTGCAACTGCCGAACAAGGCGTCGATCCACTCCTGGATCATTGCCTGATCAAGCTCATGAGCGCCGGTCAGAGACGACAGCGCCTTCCCTGTGGCGGTGAGATGCCACCGGTATACGGATTGCAGGAGCTTGACTTTCAGCGCAGGCTGCATGCCGGGGTTGCCAGTCGCGAGATAATAGTGGCAGGATTCAGCGCACAGCCCGCAGTGGACGCACGAATTCAGGGCAGCCGCCAGCCCATGGTCGATCTTGCTGCGGAAAACCCCCACCGCTGAGGCAATGTCTGTCTCAGTCAACGTTCCCGCCTGCGGCTCAGGGTTCTGCCTGTCCTTCTCTGCCATCTTCTCTTTCACTTACGACTCACCACGCGGCTGCGGGAGGACTCCCCTGCGACCGAAAAACACGCCGAATACAATGCGGGTGTAGAAGAAGAACACGCAGTGGCGGATCTTCCCCAATGGCATGTACAGAAACAGCACGGCTGCAATCGCGAAGAAGGCGGGGGTGAAAGCAGCCGACATTGTCGCCGCGAACGCGGTTGCCAGAAAAAGACTGACAATCGCGTTGGCGAGAAAATCGTCAGGCACACTAATCAGCTTCATCTTCCACGAGGTCAGCCGCTTCATCAGCAGCCCGACTCCGGAGATGAAACCAACGGGTATGAATACCCGGAGGCTCTGACTCAGAAGAACCCTAGGCTGAAGTCCAAGCACGAGCAGAAGCAGGAACAGCAACGACAGGAAGACGCCGGCATGGTACAACAGACCGGCGACAAAAGTGGGCACGTGAGCTGCGACGCTCTCCTTCTCCCAAGGAAGCATGCCTTTGAAAAAGGCATAGAACACTCCTTGTCGTGCCGACCCTTCCGGTCTGGCGCAGACCGGCCTCACGCCTTGAGACAACGTCCTGGCGATCAGGATCGCGAGGGCAACGAGAGCATAGGCGAAGGCCGCGATGGCTGCGGACCGTAAAAAAGTGGACGATTGCATGACTGGAGACCCTATACGCAACCGTCGGGTTTGGGCAGTCCCGCCAGTTTACAGGCCCCTTTGGCAGGGCCTGAAGGAAAGATCTCGTAAATCCGGCGCAATTGCAGGCCGGTGGTTTTGCAGATAGATCGCACCATCGGAGCAAGGTTGGTTTGCGTGTAATGCTCGCGGATGAAGTTGATCACCGCCCAGTGCTCCTCACTCAGGTGATCGAGGCCTTCCTCCGCTTTCGCCAGAATCGCTGCGACTTCTGCGTCCCATTGCTGCGGATCAGCAAGGAATCCTTCCTCGTTCAATTCGAGACGTCTCCCGCCTGCCTCAATGAACGGCATCCAATGACCTTTCTTTAGTCTGCTCATCCTCCAAGCAGGTACGACACGCACGGTTGATAGCTTTCAGGCTGATCAGTTCAACATCGGGGGTCAGATAACCGCTCTTTACTGGTTCCTGTGAGAGCAGGCTGGTACTCAGATATTTCTTGTTGTCGTCGGAAAAGACGGTCACCACCACCGATGTCGCACCGAGTTCGTTTTGCACCTTCAACGCGCCGACGAAATTGGCGCCGGACGAGATCCCTACGCCAAGGCCGAGTTTGGACGCCAATTGCTGCGCCATCAGGATCGCGTCGCCGTCGGACACGCGCACGATCTTGTCGAGCGACTTCAGATCGACAATCGCGGGAATGAATTCATCGGAAAGGCCCTGAATCCTATGCTGGCCAATCTTGCATCCCCCGGTGGAGAGCGTGGGCGACTCGGCCGGTTCGAGAGGATGGATCTCCACCTTGGGGTACTTCGATTTGAGGAAACGGCCGACACCCATGATCGTCCCGCCCGTGCCGAT
>JAGVEK010000311.1 GCA_020058315.1 Candidatus Zixiibacteriota bacterium | reverse complement strand
ATCATGTTCAATGAGTTGCGTGGCTGCGCCCGTAGGGAGATCCGCGTTTATGAATTTCATTATCATAATATGACGATAGGGCGCTATCTCAGGGACGATTTTCTTGTGACTGTAACTGATTGAAATCTAATGAAATGACGCCATTTCAGCGCACTCAGATAGTCCATCACGATACGGATTCCATATTCATCTCTTCCAGCGACCCTCGCCGCCCCTCCAACCTCAGGCATGACAAGGGATTCCGTTTCGGTCTATCTAAGTCAGACCAATGTATGGTGGGCGGGGGAATTGTCGCCCCCACATTGTGGGTTCTTAATCTCATGGGACACAATATATTGTGATTTTGTGATGTGAGAATCCACTTTTTTGATTGACAGCAATTGTGGACTCATCTACTCTGCCGACTGCTTTGACCGCACTCCGGGCAGGAAGTGGCCCGCAGACAGTCAGACAAAAACGACGGGATGTCGTAAATACATAAGGGGAGGGACGAAGTGTCGCCGAAAGTGATACTGCGTCCCAGGGAGGACTCATGTTCGAGAAGACACCAGTGCTGCCGCAGAATGCTCTCCGCGTCTTGGAGCGCCGTTATCTCAAGAAAGACGCCGATGGCCGGATTTCCGAGACCCCGGCGGAGTTGTTTCACAGGGTCGCCAATGGTATTGCCGCACCGGACGCCAATTACGGTGCTTCGCCCGATCAGCTTAGAAAGACCGCCGAGACCTTCTACCAGGCGATGGTCGATCTCGAGTTCATGCCGAACTCGCCGACCCTGATGAACGCCGGGCGCCCGCTGGGGCAGTTGTCGGCCTGCTTTGTGCTGCCGGTCGGTGATTCAATGGAGGAGATCTTCGAAGCAATCAAGAACGCCGCCTTGATTCATAAGTCGGGCGGTGGAACGGGCTTTGCGTTCTCACGTCTGCGGCCACGCAACTCGGTGGTGGCCTCGACATCAGGGGTTGCTTCAGGTCCCGTCTCCTTTATGAAGGTATTCAACTCGGCGACCGAAGCGGTCAAGCAGGGCGGCACACGTCGCGGCGCCAACATGGGGATCTTGCGTGTCGATCATCCCGACATTGAGGACTTCATTTCGTGCAAGAATGATCTCACCCAAATCACCAACTTTAACATTTCGGTGGCCATCACCGACGAGTTCATGGATGCCGTGGAGGCAGGGCGGCATTATCCGCTCTACAATCCCTCCACACGCCGTCCCTACGAGGTCGGCGGGATTGTCCAGGCGTTGGATGCGCGCAAAGTCTTCACCGCGATTGTCGAACACGCCTGGCGCACCGGCGAACCGGGTGTGGTTTTCATCGACCGGATCAATAAGTGCAACCCCACCAACCGGCTGGAGGAAATCGAAGCCACCAATCCGTGCGGCGAACAGCCTCTTCCTCCCTACGATTCCTGCAACCTGTCATCGATCAATCTTGGCGCAGTCGTCAGGGATGATCTGCCCCCGACTTATGACCACCGCCGCCCCGGCGATGGCGTCGATTGGGACAAGCTGACACGGCTGGTCAAACTCGGCGTGCACTTCCTCGACAATGTGATCGATGCCAACAAGTATCCGATTCCGGAGATCGCAGCGCAGACGCGCCGCAACCGGCGGATCGGGCTGGGGGTCATGGGTTGGGCCGACATGCTGGTCAGGCTGCGCGTGCGCTATGATTCCGAGGAAGCGTTCGAGCTGGGCGACCAGATGATGTCGCATATCCAGTCGCAAGCCCGCATGTACTCATCGGAACTCGCGACCGTGCGCGGCAAGTTCCCCAACTGGGATGGGTCGATCTACTCCGACGAGGGCGTGGCCATGCGCAACGCGACAGTCACGACCGTGGCGCCGACCGGGACGATTTCAATCATCGCCGGCTGCTCATCGGGGATTGAGCCGTTCTTTGCCGTCTCGTTTGTCCGGAATGTGATGGAAGGCACGAAACTGATCGATGTGAATCCACTGTTCGAGCAGATCGCGAAGGAACGCGGGTTCTACTCGGCCGAATTGATGGAGAAAGTTGCGAACGCGAATTCCATCCAGGACTTCGATGAAATCCCCCTGGACGTCCGTGAAGTATTCGTGACGGCGACGGATGTGTCCCCGGAATCCCACATTCGCATGCAAGCCGTCTTCCAGAAGTATTGCGATTCGGCCGTTTCCAAGACAATCAACATGCCCAGTTCGGCTACACCCGATGATGTCCAGACTGCGTATTGGCAGGCGTACCGTCTGGGGTGCAAAGGAGTCACCATCTATCGCGACGGCTCGCGTCCGGAGCAGGTGCTTTCGACGGGCGCCACACCGCAGGCATCCCACGGCAGCCATGCAGCCCCCGCCCCCGCTGTCAGCAAACCCCCGACGACCACGGCGCTACCCAGACCATCTGTCACACAGACCGTGAGTCCGGCCGTCGGCCCGGTGGACCGCCCCGAAGTTCTGCAGGGATTCACCGAGAAGATCAAAACCGGTTACGGAAACCTGTACGTCACGGTGAATATGTTCGAAGGGAAACCATTCGAAGTCTTCGCGTCCATCGGCAAGTCGGGATATTCGACCATGGCCGACACCGAGGCCATCTGCCGTCTGATCTCGCTGGGGCTTCGTTCCGGAATCTCGGTGGCGCAAATCGTCAAGCAGTTGCAAGGAATCGGCGGCTCGCAGCCGATCTTCGAACGCCGGGGCATGGTGTTTTCGATTCCCGACGCAATCGCCAAGGTCTTGAACGACCACTACGGCAACGGCAACAGACTCACGAAGGCCCCCGACATCTCCAAAGAGCGTTGCCCGGATTGCGGCGGGATGCTCGAGTTCGAGGAAGGTT
>JAGVEK010000276.1 GCA_020058315.1 Candidatus Zixiibacteriota bacterium | reverse complement strand
GGGCAGCGGGGATGGGTATCCGACTCCTTCGGTCTGCGCGGCTTACTCATAGCCGAGACGTGTTTCTGTAGTGGTTTGGCGGGCATGCGGTTTGTGATTTAGGGCGTGTGTCGTGAAAGAAGGTGCGTGCGAGCACGCATCCTACTCATCCTGTCCGTCTATTGGTCCAAGTTGCCGTCCGGGTGAATCGTCTTCAAACCGCATTTCGCCACCGGCCGATAAAACTGGGATGAGTCGGCGTGTCTTTTTCGTCAGACAATTCGGATGCGTTCGGACTCCAAACCAAGACACGCGTTGCCTGATGGCGGTCGCCTGGCCATACGTCGATTCCACGCGATGGATCGCATAGTGCTTGCTCCGTTCCCCGCCGACAATGCGATCGATCACTCCTTGTTGCATTTGGGCTTCGCGCCGAACATGAGAGCATACGTCAGGATCAGCCTGCGCTCGGTATACCGGATGAACAGCGGGAGCAAATCGGGTTTGAGACCAGCGGGTATAAATCTGGCGACATAGAGCTGGCCTTTCATCCGGGCGCCGAAGACCTTCTTATAGGCCTTTCCGCCTGTGTGGTTGGCACCGCGACCGAACGCTGTCCGGCCAAACTCGTTCAGACGAGCCCGCAAAGGCCGGTCATGCGACTCTCCGATGTAGATCACGCGCGCCGTTAGAGGTCGTGCCTCACCTGTAGCTCGGCGCGCAAAGTGGGCGAGCACATACAGACCCGGCTTATCCATCTCACCGAGCGTGATCCTGTCATCCCAAGGAGCCCAGTGTGAGAAACGAGTTTTCAGCATTCCTGGGTAATAGTCCATCGCAACGTTCCTGTTTGAGCATCCGTCGCCGGCCAATTCGGATGCGTCCGGACTCCAAGCTAATGCGCGCTAAGCATGATTGCAAACGCTTCGCGATGCGCGAAGCGCCCGTGGAAAAGAAGCGACTGATTGTCGACTGGCTTCAGAACACGGGAGTGTTCAGGCCGGACATAGATCTCCCTCGTTGCCAGTGCGCACCATCCGATCGGCGTTTCACCCTCGCAGGCGACAATCCCCGGTGGATCGCCGGTCTGGACGATCCGCTTGAAGGCGTGTCTGTTCGCTACGCCCTGACGGCGCACAAAGTCTGCACGTGGCAGTCTGGGTGACATGTACCGGCATCCACCGCAGGCACCGCGAGTGCGGAAGAGTCGTTCGAGGTCGGCCCAACGATCTGGGGGGGGCAGGGGATGGAATGTGAGGCAGGGGGACGGGATTTGGGATACCTCGTTGTTGGGTAATCGCCAAGGGAGGGTACACGGCTGTGCGTCTGCGGGGTTCGCTGCGAATGGTCTTGCTCTCTCCGCGATCGTGTCCGGACTCAGGTGGTGCCACGGCTCTTCAGAGCCGTGTCCTTCGCGTCCCTGTGGATCACCGGCACGGGTCTGAAGACCCGCGTGGCACCCCCGCCAAGAAGGGCTTGTTGAAAAAGGCCGGACAGGAGTGTCCGGCCGATATCCGCTTCTTTGGTAGGGCGGACACTCTTGTCCGCCCTCCAGCAGGGCACACGACAGGCTTTTTCAACAGGCCCAGGAAGGCGAGTCGCCTGCGCCACAGAAAGAACCACATCACCTTCACCCGATTCAAATCCGGCCGCGGCCGCCGAGGATTGAGCCGAGCACGCCACGGATAATCTGGCGGCCCAACTGGCTGCCGACCGCACGCGCGGCGCTCTTTGCCATTGCGGTCATCATGTCTTCCCGCTGGCGTCCGGGGCTTGCCGGGGCTGGGGCAGATGTCGTTCGCGTTGGCACCGTGCCGCCGGATGCCTGCAAACTCGGCCGCTCGGATCGCGACCTGAGCTTCTCGTAGGCGGACTCTCTGTCCACAACTTCCTCGTACTGGCCAAACAGGACGGAGCCGCGAATGATGTCATCGCGTTGGGCCGAAGACATCGGGCCAATCTGGCTTCTCGGCGGGCAAACGAAAGCGCGCTCGACGATGCCGGGTGTCCCCTTGTCATCGAGGAAAGAGACAAGTGCCTCACCGACGCCCAATTCGCCGATGGCGGATTCGACATCGAGGGCAGGATTAGTGCGGAATGTTTCGGCGGCGGCACGGACAGCTTTCTGATCTCTGGGCGTAAATGCCCGAAGCGCGTGCTGGATACGATTTCCCAATTGGCCGAGGACGACATCGGGGATGTCGAGTGGATTCTGAGTTACGAAATACACGCCGACGCCCTTCGAACGAATCAGGCGCACAACTTGTTCAACTTTCTCGAGCAAGGCCTGAGGAGCCTCATTGAAGATGAGATGCGCCTCGTCGAAGAAGAAGACCAGCTTGGGCTTGGGAGAGTCGCCGGTTTCCGGAAGTTGCTCGAACAACTCGGCGAGGAGCCAAAGGAGGAAGGTGGCATAGATTCGCGGCGACTGCATCAAACGGTCCGCGGAGAGGATATTCACGACGCCGCGCCCGGAAGAGTCTGTTTGGATTAGATCATCGAGGTTGAGTGCCGGTTCGCCGAAGAACTTGTCTCCCCCCTGTTCTTCCAAAGCGAGAAGGCCGCGCTGGATCGTGCCAATACTGGCGGCGGAAATGCGGCCGTATTCAGTCGTGAAACTGGAAGCGTTTTCCCCCGCATACTGCAACATGGCGCGCAGGTCTTTGGAATCCAGCAAGAGAAGTCCGTTGTCATCTGCAATCTTGAAAACCAGTGACAGAACACCGCTTTGAGTCTCGTTCAAATTGAAGAGACGCGACAAGAGCAGCGGTCCCATTTCGGAAACTGTGGCGCGCACCGGGTGTCCGGAGTTGCCAAACAGATCCCAGAAGACAACCGGGCATCCGGAGAATTCCGCGTCGCCAAGACCCAGCAGCTTGCGGCGCTCGCTGATCTTCGGCGTATTCTCCCCCGGCCGGCTGAGGCCCGAGAGATCGCCTTTGACGTCGGCTAAGAACACGGGCACGCCGATACGGCTGAGATTCTCGGCCATCACCTGAAGCGAAATCGTCTTGCCAGTCCCTGTGGCACCCGCGATCAAACCGTGGCGATTGGCCATTTGTGGAAGCAGGAAAAGTTCGCGCTGCCCTTTGGCGATCAAGAGCGGTTCTGCTGACTGCGGCATCGTTTTCTTTCCGATCGATGAGCGGCGAATGCGGCGGGGCAATTTCAGGAAACGGCTAAAGCTTCATGTGCTCGTCGAACCATTTCCCGATGATCGGGATGGTCCAGTCGCGACCCTGAAGAGCATAATAGACACCGGTGACAGTCGAGGCGAGCGAGGCGAACACGACGGTCACCCAGAAGTACTCAGACAGGCGCGGGATGAGGAACAACCCGGCCAGCATTTCGCAGAATGTCAGGAACAGCCCCTGCTTGCCGTGGCGAACCGCAAAGGCATTGTGCCGGTAACGCACCAAGGCGACAAAACAGCCGAAGGGAACGTACGCCAAAATCGCCGGTGCACGTCCCTCCTCGATCTCCTCGGAAAGAGGCACCGGCTCGGAGAACCCCGGAAAGAGGCGCGGCGCAGATGGCTCGTCGGACTCGGCCTGCGGCACTTGCGGCGTTGGGTCGATTGTATTCGGTTCGCCCATCAGTAGGGAAAATACCTGAGCCTTCGGCGGTGGGCAACAACTGTTTCGTGCCAAACACGAGCCCGGAGGCCGGAGTCTGAGTGGCACACTGGGCGCCGGCACCCCACATCGGGGCGATCAAATGCGCACCCGCCCCAATAGAAAACACGGGGCCGAAGCCCCGTGGTCCCCTCCTGCTATGGGAGAAATCTCTCAGTTGGCCTGCGGTTGAAGGTACCCGTGCTCGATCAGGGTCTGGCGAGCCATTCGCACGCTCTGGTCGTTCCTGGAGAAGTCGCTTTCCAGATTCTTGTAAACCCGGGTTGCCATCGTGGAGTCCCTGGCCTCAATCGCGCATCGCAAGGCGGCACGCAGATATTCGGAGGATTGAAACGTCTTGGGACTGACGCCTGCCGCCTTGATGTACTTCTTGGCGGCCTCGGCACTTACCGCAGCCTGCTCGTCGACTGCCGCGAGACCTGCCCAGGCGGCGGCTGTGATCAAGGGATCGTCACCGTAAGAATCGAGGTACTTCTGGAAGTATGTCTTGGCATCTTCAAAGCTGCGTTGCCGGAAGTACGCATCGGCCAGTTCCGCACAGGCGATACCGGCAACCTTCGCTCCGGAATGCTCCTCGACCAGCTTGCGCAGGCTGACGATCGCGGCGGCCAGATTTCCGCCCCGTAGTTCAACTCCGGCCTGACCGAACAGGGAATTGGCCTCCGTGGTCTGGCTGGTGCGGTAGTAGCCGATACCCCAGATGAGGGCGGCCACGAGCACGACACCGCCTAAGACCATCAGCGTGAGCCGCAGGTTCTGCTCCACCCACTCCCGCGCCCCGAAGATTGCGGTCGAAAAACCGTCCTGTTTGAGTTGGTGTTTTGTCAGTCGTTTGCTGACCTGAGTAGTTGCCATTGGACCTTTCTAATTGACCGGCCGCGCGTCAGGGATCAGAAGAGGCCGGTATTCTGTTCTCGGGGCTTTCTTGGGCCTGCCTTGCAGCCCTTCGGAAACATTCGTACTTAAACCGTCGGCTCAGTCCCCGAGAACTTGACCCGCCGGATTCGGCACTTAGAAATACCCGGTGAAATTGAGCGACAATCTCATCCGATTGTCCGTGTACTCCCGGCTGTAGCTCCCGAGGTCGTCCGTCGCGCGTCTGCCCCAGGGATCCTCATCGGGCTTGCTGACATTGGGCAGGGTCGAAGGACAGGTCGAGCACTGACGAATCATCCGCAGGCTGGCATTGTTCTCGGTATAGGAATTGCCGACGGTGAATTCCAAGGCCAGGTCCAGATGGACCTGGGACCAGTAGATCCCCGATCCGAATGCCAGCGTCCAGCCCATGATCTGATCACCGGTGGCCCCAGACTGAGTCAGCGGCAGGAAATATGCGGAGCGGAGCTCCCCCTTTTCTGGATCGGACCGTTCATCGAAAATGGCAAGAGCGCCTGAGGAGTTTCCAATCAGCATCGGCTCGTTGCGCAGGCCCATCCGCAGCGGCACCATTCCATACTTGGTCTCCCGCATGTACTCGATACCCAGGCGAACCTGCTGCAGATTGTACCAATCGGTCGGCAGAGTCTCATAAGATGAATCAGGCTCGTGCGGATCGTTCTGATACTGGAATGATCCTTCCCTCTTGAAGGG
>JAGVEK010000490.1 GCA_020058315.1 Candidatus Zixiibacteriota bacterium | reverse complement strand
GGCAGGGTCGATCTGACGCCCGGCCAGACAAACACCCGGAATGCCAAACTGCTCGGACAGCGCCCCGACCAGTTCGATCTCACGAACATCACCGGAACGGAGGAGCTGCTCTCCGAGTTTGCCTCCGTGCGTTCTCTGCCGATTCAAAGCTGCACGGATTCGGGTTTCCGACACCAAACCGTGCGTCTGAAGGATCTGATCCAGTCGTTTCCGCGTAGCCATTCGATTCTGACCGATAATGATGCCGTCCATTGGTGCTAATCCAAGTATCGGCGGCCAAGGGGAGAGCAACAAGGGACGGTTGGATATTGGCGGCAACACCCCGGTGGAATTCGAAGGTATCACTTTGGGCCATGGTGTTTGACGCGCGCTCGATTCCCCTATATCTTGGTCGAACCAGTGCCTGAGGAGTGCAGACCGCAAATGCCAACAGCCGAGAATGCCCCCCCGTCCAGCCACTCGACCCAGCCCGGTCAGGGATTCCTGGATGTTTCCGCCCGGCGCATTTACCTGATGCCGGAGCTGCCGCCGGAGGTCGTGGCGGTGTCGTTTGCCAAGACTTCCCGATCACCGGAGCCTTTCGATCAGATTGCCGCCGAACTGACTGCAACAGCCTCTGCCAAATTCCATGAGAAGTGGGTGGTTGGTTATGGCCACGCCTCGGTTGCCGAACATGCCGTGCTCTCCATAGCAATCGAGAACGTCTCCATTCTCGCCGCCAAGGCTATCGAGGACAATCGCTTGGCGTCGTACACCGAGAAATCGACACGGTACCAGGTTTATGACACCGGCCGTGTATACCGTCCGGCCGTCTTCGCGCGCATGCCAGAGCTGCAGCAGCGTTACGAGCAACTGATCACCACGCTGCTTCAAACTTACCAGTCGTGGCATCAGCGAGCGTTCGAATGGCTCCGTGAAAACAACCCACGGACGAACGATGAATCCGAGAGGGCCTGGGAATCCCGGCTACGGGCAAAAGCGTGTGATGGGATAAGATACCTCCTGCCAACTGCGACTCTCACCAACCTCGGTTGGACAGTCAACGCCCGAGCGCTGGCGGCCGCCATACGGAAATTGGCCGGATCCGATCTCGCGGAATTGCAGGACATCGCGTCAGAACTCAAAACAGCAGCCATGCGGGAGGTGCCGACCCTGCTGAAGTACTCCGATCCAGATCGGGCTCGATCCGAATCTGCCCATGCAGTAAGTCGGGCATTGGAGAGTGTGATCCAGTTGCCGGCGCGGGATCAGACCGATCACCCACCGGAGGTGACTCTCCTGCACTTCGACGGTGATGGACTCAGGCGGCTCTGTTGCGCGATCGCCTATTCGAGCTGGCCTCTGGAGTGGACAGGACTCGAGGCTCAGATTGACCGGTGGTCCACCGATGACATGCTGGCGCTGGTTCGTTCATCGCTTGCGGGACTGGGGCCATACGACCCGCTGCCGCGCGCTTTCGAGTGTCTAAATTATCTTTTTGAAGTCACGGTGGACTACGGCGCCTGGAGAGATATCCAGCGGCACCGTATCGGCACCCAGATCGCGCAGGAACTGTCCCCCGAACTTGGCTATACGGTTCCACAACTGGTCGAAGACCTGGGGTTGCGATCTGAGTTTGAGAGTCTGATCAGCGCGTCGGCTTCCACATACGATGCGCTGCATGTCCATTTCCCAGAGGACGCCGTCTACGCGCTCATGCTCGCCTTTCACAAACGCACTCTTTTCAATTGGAACCTGCGAGAGGTGTTCCACTTTGTGCGATTGCGCGGCACGGCCAAAGGCCACGATGCGTACCGCAAGGTTGCGGTCCATCTGTGGCGTGAAGTTGTGGCCAGACAACCGTGGCTCGGGGAACTCGTATTCCCGCTCGGCCACGCGTTCCCTGCTGCTCCGGACCAATAGTCCGGTGCGGGAAGACATTTTTGACAGGGAATAGCACTGCGGAATTGACTTATTTGACGAGGATTCCGATCCTGAATATCTTGACGGAAGCCACTTGTTACCTGAGTGGTCCGATCGGGATACGGCGCTCGGTGTCACATACCGCACACGTCGAACAACGCTGGCCTGCAGGACGGATTAGCCAGTTGAATCGGTGATAGGAGACCGCTGAACTTGCCAAACATCCCGCCCCCCCAGATGGTAGAACACTCTGGAGGATTGGGGTGGCTGACAGAACCCTCGCGAGGCAGATAAATGACAGGACAAACGACGACCAAGGCCCCTCCGACGCGTCCCTGGGTGGACGTGACCAGCCGTCTCTGCAAGGGATGTGATTTCTGCGTCCAGGCTTGTCCACCGCAGGTTTTGGGATTCTCAACAGACATCAACGAGCGGGGCTATCGGTTTTCATACTACTTGGGAGACGGGTGCACCGGCTGCGGGATCTGTTTCTACAACTGCCCGGAGCCCGGGGCGATCATTGTCTATCGGAAACCCACGGATGCCAAGTCACGGAAGGTGCTGGATTAGAATCACGATCCACGGGCTGGGATCCTTCGGCCATTCATCAAAGACGCGACAGAAAGGGTGACTCAGGTGAGCAAGGAGTTGATGAAGGGCAATGAAGCGATAGTCGTCGGGGCAATCCTGGCTGGCTGCCGGTCTTATTTTGGATACCCAATCACCCCGGCGTCTGAAATCGCGGAGACGGCGGCACTGCTGATGCCGAAGGTCGGCGGAACGTTTATCCAAGCCGAGTCGGAAATCGCTGCGATCAATATGGTTTATGGCGCCGCTTCTTGCGGGCAACGGACGATGACGGCGTCATCGTCACCGGGGATGTCATTGAAGCAGGAAGGAATCTCCTACTGTGCCTGTGCCGAACTGCCATGCGTGGTGGTCGATATCATGCGCGGTGGCCCCGGTCTGGGGAATATTGGTCCGGAGCAGAGTGATTATAATCAGATGGTCAAGGGCGGCGGTCATGGAAACTACCACGTTCTGTGTCTGGCCCCAAACTGCGCGCAGGAGATGTGCGACCTGACCATGCTTGCGTTTGACCTCGCGGACACATACCGCAATCCGGTGGCCATTCTCGCCGACGGGTTTATCGGGCAGATGATGGAGCCGGTGGAGATTCCGCCGCCGGTGACCGAACTTCCGGAGAAACCATGGGCGGTGAAAGGCACCGCAGGCACCCGTGATAATCTGGTCAGTTCGATCTATTTGAACCACGACGAGCTCGAAGCTCAGATCCACAAGCTCTACGCCAAGTACGGAGAGATCGAGAAGAGCGAGGTCCGTTTTGAGGAGTACCGTCTGGAGGACTGCGATTATGTCGCGGTGGCCTACGGCATCGTTTCCCGCATCCTCATGACGGCGATCGACGAAGCGCGCGCCGCCGGCATCAAAATCGGCATGCTGCGTCCGATCACACTTTGGCCGTTCCCGAACACCCGCCTCAAGGAGCTCTCACGCTCGGTCAAGGGGATGCTCGTGGCCGAATGCTCCACCGGCATGCTGATTGACGATGTCAAACTGGCCATCGAGTGCGCGGTTCCGGTGCGCCTCTACTCGCGTGTCGGCGGCAACATCCCGACCGCGACTGAATTGGTGAATGCGATCCGACAGCTTCAGGAGGAATTGCCGTGAAAGACGTTTTCCAGAAGCCCGATTCATTCTTCGAGTATTTCACGCGGAGCGCGGGGGCCGACAAGGAAGCCACCCACTACTGCCCGGGGTGCGGCCACGGCAACCTCCACAAGCTGGTGGCCGAAGCAATCGACGATCTCGGGATCGCCGACCGGACAGTTTTCGTGTCGCCGGTAGGCTGCTCCGTGTTCGCCTACTACTACTTCCAAGTCGGCAATGTGCAGTCGGCCCATGGGCGCGCACCGGCGGTTGCCACGGGCGTCCGGCGTGCGCTGCCGCACTCGATCGTGATTTCCTACCAGGGCGACGGTGACCTGGCTGCGATCGGCGCCAACGAGATACTCCAAGCCGCCAATCGCGGAGAGTTGATGACTGTCATCTTCGTCAACAACGCGATCTACGGTATGACCGGCGGGCAGATGGCCCCCACGACATTGATCGACCAGAAGACTTCGACCACCCCGTATGGCCGCAAGGTTAGCAATGAAGGCTATCCCATTCGTGTGTGTGAGCTTCTATCCTCGCTGGTCGCGCCTGTTTACATCGAACGGTGTTCGCTGGAAGACAGCAAGACGATTATGAAAACACGCAAAGCGATCCGTAAGGCGCTTCAGTACCAGATCGACGGGAAGGGATTCTCGTTTGTCGAGGTGTTGAGTCCCTGCCCGACTGGGTGGGAGCTTGAACCCATGGCCTCGCGCGAATGGATGACCAAGAACATGGTCTCGGTATTCCCGCCGGGAGTCTACAAGGAGCGCCTCGATGCCCAATCCCAGTCAATAGAGGCTCCGCCCGTGCTGGACTCTCAGCAGATCCTGGACGCGCTGGGAATGAGCACGGGGGCGAGTGAGCGGACCAAGTCCATACCTCCCGACTTCCCCACTCATGAACTTATTCTCGCCGGCTTCGGAGGACAGGGTATTCTGCTGCTGGGACAGTTGCTGACGAAATCCTCGATGATCGAGGGGAAGTTCGTTTCGTGGCTGCCCTCCTATGGTCCGGAAATGAGGGGAGGAACCGCCAACTGTCACGTCGTCGTGTCGCGCAGGCGCATAGGATCCCCGTATGTCCCAAGGCCGACACTGCTGGTCGCGATGAATCAGCCTTCTCTGGAGAAATTCGCCGGGACGGTACGCCCGGGTGGGATGGTGGTCTATGACAGTTCTTTTGTCAAGAGCGCTACGATCCCTTCGCACGTCACACCAGCTCCGATCCCCTTCTCGGAAATCGCCAACCGGCTTGGTAGCGCAAAATCCGCCAACATGGTGGCAGCGGGCGCGATTATGGCCCTGACGGGGATTACTGAGGAAGCCACACTCACAGGACTGATCAAGAAGCTAAAGAGGAAAGATCTGATCGAGACAAACCTCAAGGCACTCACGGCCGGTCGTGAGGCGGCGTTGGCCTTGGGAATTCAGGTCGCCGGGACTGTCATTCGGTAGTTTACCGGCAGTTGCCGGAGACCTCGATTTCGAGGTCGGTGCTGATCACCAAATACCGCTCGCTTGCGAGTTGAAAAAGGGAGTGAGCCATGCGAATCGGTGTCGTCAAACAGATCCAGTTGCAGGAGCGGCGAATCCCACTGGTTCCCGCAGGCACGCAGCTCCTCGTTGGCCGAGGGCACGTGGTTTTTATCGAGCATGACGCCGGACAGCCCGCCGGTTTCTCGGACGAGGATTATCAGGCAGCTGGCGCCAGCATCGTCTACTCCCGCTCCGAGGCCACCGGACGCGCGGAGCTTGTCTTGGGCGTGGCACCGGTGCAACCGGAGGACATCTCCCATCTCCTGCCGAACCAGACGCTGATGACCTTCGGACACCTGGTTACCCTGCGACCAGAAACTTTCCGGGGCTTGTGCGACAAGTCCATCACCGCGGTTGCGTATGAATTGATCGAGAATGACCAGCACCGCCGGCCGATTGTAGAGGTCATGGGCGAAATCGCCGGCCCGATGGCAGTCACCATGGCTGCTCGCTTTCTGGAAAGTCATCAGGGTGGGCGCGGCGTGCTTCTGTCCGGCCTTCCTGGGACACCACCGGGGAATGTCGTCATCATCGGCGGCGGCGCAGTCGGGATGGCGGCAGTTCGTGCCGCGCTGGGTCTGGGAGCCCAAGTGATCCTCGTCGACAAGGATCCTGAGCCTCTGCGACGGGCATCGCTACAGTTTGACCGCCGAGTCACAACGTACCTGAGTTATCGGTATAATCTGGAGAGAGTGCTTCCATCCGCCGACGTCGTGATTGGGGCAGTGTGGGTCTATGGCGGCCGGCCTCCCATCCTGATCACACGGGACATGGTTCGAAGCATGAAGCCAGGCAGTGTGATTGTGGATTGCTCGATCGACCAGGGCGGCATCTGCGAGACGGGACGTCCGACCTCGTTCGACAACCCTGTCTATGTAGCCGAGAAGGTGGTTCACTGTTGCATACCAAACATGCCGGCAACGGTCGCCAGAACCGCATCATTCGCACTCGCCAATGCGCTAT
>JAGVEK010000345.1 GCA_020058315.1 Candidatus Zixiibacteriota bacterium | reverse complement strand
GTGTGCCTACAACCGCTGTGAAAAGGCTTATGGCCACCCCCCAGAACAGAGTCACGGCAAAACCCTTGATCGGGCCGGTGCCGAACATGAACAACGCCAGGGCGGTGATCAGCGTCGTTACGTGCGAATCAATGATCGTCACCATCGCGCGCGAGTATCCAGCGTCGATGGCATTCTTGACGCTTTTACCGGCCCGCAATTCCTCTCGTATTCGCTCGAAAATCAAAACGTTTGAATCCACGGAAATGCCGACGGTCAGAACAATCCCCGCAATGCCCGGCATGGTCAGCGTGGCGTGCAGAACCGCCAGGACCGCCATCAGGAACAGGACATTGAGCATGACCGCGAAATCAGCGATGACGCCGGACAACTGGTAGTAGATCCCTATGATCAGGATGACAGCCAACCCGCCAATGAGAGAGGCTAAGAAACCTTTGTTGATCGAGTCGCTCCCCAGCGATGGGCCGATCACGTTGTTCTCTATGATCTTGACCGGGGCGGGAAGCGCGCCTGCGCGGAGCACAATGGCCAAGTCGTTGGCCTCATCATAAGAAGTGCCGGTTCCCATCGTGATCTGACCCCGATCATTGATCCGCGACTGGATCTCGGGGGCGGATTCGACCCGACCGTCGAGTATAATAGCGAGTGGTTTGCCGATGTTGGCACCGGTCAATCGGGCGAACTGGCGGCCGCCCTCCCTGGTTAACTGGAAGGATACGATCGGCTTGCGGAACTGATCAAAACTCGGCTTGGCATCGGTCAGGTACTTCCCGGACATCTCCGTCTGCTTCTTCAACACATAGAGCTGCTCTTCTTCAATGCCCCCCGTAAACTGGACTTTTGTGCCCCAAGCGAACTCAATGTCCGGCGGGATAAGCTTCTGGACTTCCGGTCGGGCCAAGAGATTCCGCACCAAAGGAGCTTCGTCCCTCCTCACCGCCCAGCCGGTTCCGCGACGTGATGGATCAAGAAGTGAAGAAAGAGGCCGCTCGGTCGGCACCTGCGGCGGGAGCACTGCGCCCGTGTCCTTGGCCGCCAGAGCCGCGCCAGTGTCGCTCAATGCCTTCCCGGAATCCTTCCCAAACAGGTCCTTGAAGACATCTTCTTTCGATTTGTCGCCCGGCTTGGAAGTATCGGCCGAAATTCCGGATGTGTCCCCGCCACCCATGGCCTCCAGCGTCTTGTCGATGCGATCGACCAGAAGCTGGGCCTTCTCGGGTGTCTCGGTCAACTTGAACTCCAACTGGGCGGTACGCCCTATAAGCTCTTGAGCGCGTTCAACATCGGTGATCCCGGGCAACTCGACCACGATCCGATCTGCACCCTGTTTTTGGATCACGGGTTCGGTCACGCCGAAAGCATCGACACGGTTGCGGAGAATCTCCTTGGCGCGGTCGACGGCATCCTTGGCTTCGTCGGGATTCAGTTTGGACCGGTCAACTTCTAATACGACATGCATCCCACCCTTGAGGTCCAAACCGAGCTTGATGGCTTTCCTCTGTAGGTCGATCCACCCTTTCGGGTCGTTTTTCGCCATCTCGTCCCGTTCGGTTGAATTGAGTTGCCATAACTGGATGGTGGGGTACAAGTACCAAAACGACCCCAAGATGAGGAAGACAATCAAGCCAATTTTCCAAGCTACGCCGCGCGGCATCGGTCAGTCCCTTTCACAGACAAACATGGTGACGGTCAGCATGGGCACCCGCCCGAGCCGACCGGGAAAACAAGCGGACAATATACCACATCTTCTCTTTCGGTCAACCGCTTAAATGCTTTGCCGACGATCTCTGCTGGCTGCGCGGGGGAGGGCGGACCGCCCGGTCAGAGGTCGGTACTACCGATGCCCAGCCTGCCAAGAGGTTTGGGGATCCCATGATCCTGCCGGTCTTGACTGATGGCACAAATCTGGGTAAGCTACAGACAGGGCGGTGTAGCTCAGCTGGTCAGAGCAGCGGAATCATAATCCGCGTGTCCGGGGTTCAAATCCCTGCACCGCTACCATCCCGAAAGACCATCTGAATTCGCTGTCACTCATAACTTGAAAAATCGCTCCTCCGACACGACAGCAGCGTGTGCCGAATCTGAGCCAATTTCCCACCTCCCCTGCACCAAATAGCCGCCGGTTGCGGGCCCCAGGAATTCTCTCGCAATGCAATGCAATTGAATCGAATACGGCGAAACTGCCCAAGACAGGGATCCGGATCTACGAACAAGTCCTTACGTGCCAAAGGTTCAAATCTCACCCACCACGGAACCCTCTGACGTTCTGCCGGATCACTGAAACAGCAAGCAGACCCAAACCAATCTCTGTCCACCACGTCGCGGAGCATCAGATCTCCAGGGGTACTGGAGTAACCGCTGGCTACTTCACTGGGCCTGAGGCCGCTCCACCGAAAAGGAAGGCTCTCCGATTCTCACGACTGGACCCGCCGCGGCGGGCCGGAAGTGATCCCCCCCCCTTTCGATCGACGATACATGGGGTCAACCGAATCGCCGTTTGGCCGATATGGCAGGATAGACAGTAGAATGCCCATTCCCGGGCCAGCACGGAAGTTCCGGTCAAGTTCATTGAACCATGAAGCCCAATCTTACAAAGAAAGAGACAACCGGGGAGATCCCTATCGCCGGGGATCCCCACAGCAGTTTCCTGGTGGCGAAGCTGCGCCTGCACGTTGAAGTGCGAGAGTTGCCGGCCGCCTCGGTGCTGTTCGTCGAGGGGGAGCCCGGGGATTGTGCCTATATCATTGCCCGGGGATCTGTCCAGATCTTCAAGGAACAGGACGGCAGTCCGGTGGCGCTCGCCCGAAGGGGACCGGGGGACATCATTGGCGAGATGGCGCTGATCGATGACCTGCCCCGTTTCGCTTCCGCAGCTTGCGAGACCGACTGTGAATTGTTGGTCCTGTCCCGCTCCAGCTTCCTCGGACTGCTCGCGGCCCGCAAAGACATTGCCCGAGAGGTTCTGCGGATGATGACCGCGCGGATCCGCGAGGGGGATGCTCACCGCCTCGAGGAACTGGAAGCAACGAATGAATATCTCAGACTGTCCCATATCCGCCTGGAAGCGGCTCTCGTCTACCGCGATCGCATCCTCGCCGTGGCGCCCTATCCCATCGTCGTAACCGATTCGCAAGACCGGATCAATCTGCTTAATCCAGCGGCAGAGATACTGTTGGGACATCGGGGCAGTGATGACCTATGGAATTGTGTTGTTCCACGTGACCCGGCTGTGCCGGCTCAGGCAGCAGACGGGTTAAGAAACAAGGCATCGTGGCGGGGGGAGATCGAAGTCGATGTCCCGGCCGGCCGGAGACTCCTCTGCAAGATAGTCGCTGTTCATATTCCAGACTCCGGAAGCGGGGAATCCGCCCGTCTTTGGGTTTTCGAGGACGTGACCGAGGTGCGAACTCTGCAGGAGCAGGCGATCGAGCAATACGGTCTGGCCATGAAAGGCGAGATGGCGGGTGAGATCGCCCATGAGTTGAACAACTACCTGACCATTCTCTCCGGGAATATCGAACTTCTGCCCATCCGCTTGCGTTCGAATGATCCAACGGCAGTGAATCGAACTCTGGAGAGTATCCAGCAGGCGATCACACGGATGGGTGTGTTCACGGATACCCTCCTGCGCTCAAGGCACCCCATGGGGCAGCGGTCACAAATCGATCTCAACGAATTCCTCCTGGCGCAAATTGCTTTTCTCCGCCCGCAGAAGCGGTTCAAGACAGTGCCCATCAAGACCGACTTGGGTACCAACCTGCCGAAGCTGGAGTGCGACCCATGCGGTCTGCAGCAGGTCATTTATAATCTCTTGTTGAACTCTGCTGACGCGCTGAGCGGCGCTGGGATTACTGAGCCTGCAGTATTCATCGCGACACGGTATGACCCCGAGAAAGGCGTAGTTCGCTTGAGTCTGGCCGATAATGGGTCAGGCATCCCACCCGAGGTCATGTCTCGGCTGTTCCGGGAGCGGGTGACATCGAAACCTGCCGGGCACGGGATCGGCACGCTCACAGTTCTCAGAATCGTCGAGGAACATGGCGGCAGGATTGTAGCAGGCCAGCGCGACGGAGGGGGAGCGGAATTCGTCATCACGCTGCCAATCCCTGCAGTCTCCCCTCAGAAGGATTAGATCGTGGACCCCATGTGGTTTCTTCTCATGGCGCACCTGGTTGGCGACTACGGCCTCCAGTCCGACCGCATGGCGGAGCAGAAGCGGACATCTGTTTCCGTGCTGAGCCTGCATGTCTTGATCTACACTGTGACTCTCGGATTGACTGTCTGGATCTACGGAGAGATCACCGGAGTGGACCGGTTTTGGAGCGTCTCTGTGCTCGTCATCTTGGCGGCGCTGTTCATCACTCATTGGCTCCAAGATTATTTCAAAGGCCGGTTTTTCCGTTCACGTCAAGCCTACTACCTGGATCAGATTCTCCACATCACCGCTCTGTTCGCCATCCGATGGCTGATCATATGAGAGCGGCGGACAGGCTTACGGCTCGTGCGAGCTGCCT
>JAGVEK010000012.1 GCA_020058315.1 Candidatus Zixiibacteriota bacterium | reverse complement strand
GTCGACGGCGAGGTGTGGATCAGTGTAGGTGGCTATGACTATCCCGTCGACAACGTCACTGCAACAACACCGGCCGATGACGGATCCGGCATCTCGACGCTGGCCGAACTGGGCAATAGTCTCAGTGGGCGAACTGTGGATTACACAGACGACTCCGGTTCGGTGGCCTCTGGCGTCGTGACCAGTGTCAACATCGACGATGATGGAGGATACTCCCTGAGTATCGGCGGTGAGGACATCCCGTTCTCATCTCTGCGCTCCGTCCACTGACCAATACATCTCCGATTCATATACCTGCAGGTCCGGGATTTTTCCTCTCAACAGTGATAAGGTGTCACCGTTACTCAGAGTGGATGTTCGAACAACCCTGATGCGAAGCACAGATTGAGGACTTATGAGCACCACAGCATCCGCGGCCGTATCAACCTTGCTTTCTGGTTCAAATGTAACCTCTGGAATAGACACGAAAACCTTGGTAAACTCGCTCATCGAAGCCGAGCGCGAGGCGATCACTCCAACGGAGACCAAGAAGACGGCGGCTCAAAGCCAGCTGACGGTGGTGCAGTCTCTGAATACGAAGTTCGCATATGCGGTAACGGACTCTGAGAAGCTCAAGGATCCATCAGCGTTTTCTGCTCGTACCGCCACCTCAGGTGACGAAGACGTTTTCACGGCCACGGCCACGTCCTCGGCCGCAACTGGCGCCTACTCTATTCGAGTTGATGCCTTGGCGCAGGCTGAGCAGATCATCGGATCTGCGGTCTCCAGCACCGCAACGTATACCGGGACCATCACTGTTCAGGTTGGTGCTGGCGAGGCGTTCACCTACGAGGCTAATAACGCAACGCTCGCCCATATAATCAATGCTTTTAACGGAAGTACGACGGCGAACATCAAGGCGGAGATTGTTGATGTTGGCGACGGAACATCCCGGATCATGCTCACGTCAAAATCCAGCGGCAGTGCAAATACCATTGCGCTCAGCGGTGATCTGGCTACCAGCGGCCCTTTCGAGTCCGCTGCTACGATCACCGATGCGCAGGATGCCTCGGTCACGATACGACTAGGATCAAATACCACCATCGACTTGTCGCGAACATCGGCAACAAATACCCTGAGCGACCTCGTGGACGGAGTCAGTGTATCCCTAACCGCTACGTCTGAAAAATTTGTGCAGATTTCCATCGTTAATGATACGTCTTCGGTTGTTGATACGATATCGTCCTTTATTGACACTCTGAATTCGGCGCTGAACGAATATGGTCTGAATTCCGGATACGACTCTGCGACATCGACTAGCGGCGTGCTTTTTTCCAATAGTTCAGTGCGATCTCAGATAGCCGCCGTCAAGAGAGCCATGGATGGGCAGGATGCAAACGGCAAATCGTTAGAGACGCTTGGTATTACCTATAATTCCACGACGGGTCTCTACGAATTGGATTCGACCACGCTGACCAGCCTTCTGGGCAGCGATCCAGATGCCGTGACTTCCCTTTTCATTGATTCCGGTTTGGGTGCCGCTGTATACAATTCACTTGACGCGCTTACCCATAAGGGCAACGGCGTATTTACAATGCTCGATGAGACGTTGTCGGACAGTATTGCAAGCTGCACTGATCGCATCACGGCATTCGAAGATCGGCTAGCGGCTAGGAAGACGCGGTACGAAAAACAGTTCCTGGCGATGGAAAAGACTATTGCTAGTTTGAAAAGCCAGGAGTCTGCTCTTACCAGCTTCACTGATGGCCTTAAATCCTCCTCTTCCTGAACGAGGATCGACGCCATCTTCGAAAAGAGATGATGATTACGCTGATACAAAAAAGTCTTTCAGCCAACATGGATGAATTCTGGCCTTTTCTCGGTTGTCCAGACGGGTGCCTAGCGCCAGATATTGATGGCATCATTCTTCCATATGCCGTTGCCGCAGCAGCCTCTTCAAGCGTTGTGCGGCATCGTCGACCAGAGTGAATGCGACCGGCACAACCAGCAGCGATAGCAGCGTCGAGGTCAGCAGGCCGCCTATCACCGTGATCGCCATCGGCCCCATGAAGCTGTTGTCCAGTCCGATGCCCAAGGCGACCGGCAGCATGCCCAAACCCATCGCCAGGGTGGTCATGATAATCGGACGAGCACGCTTGCGACAGGCATCGACCAGCGCGTCGTGGCGATCCATGCCCTGGCGGCGAGCCATCACGGCATAGTCAACCAGCAGGATTGAATTCTTGGTTACGATACCCATCAGCATAAGCAGGCCGATGACCGACGGCATGGAGAAGCTCTTTCCGGTCATGAGTAGGGCCACCACCGCGCCACCAACCGCTAGCGGCAGGGCTGAAAGGATGGTCGTCGGCTGGAGGAAGTCATGGAATAGCAGCACCAGCACCACATAGATGCAGAGTACACCGATGGCCATGGCGGTGCCAAATGCACCGAACAACTCGGTCATACGCTCGGCATCGCCGGCGTCCGAGCGGGTCACGCCGGAGGGAAGACTGGTCAGCGCGGGCAGGCGCGCAACCTCCTGCACCACTTCGCCCAACGAGCGGCCATTCAGCTCGGTGGTGATGGTTATCTGACGTGAACGGTCACGCCGATCGATCTGTGCCGGTCCGCTGCCCAGCGACAGATCTGCAACGCTGGCCAGTGGCACCAAGCCATCTGCCGAAGCCACCTTGAGGCGGCGTAGGGATTGGAGATCCCCGCGCACGGCGGCATCGAGACGCACGCGGATCGGCAACTGGCGGTCAGGAAGATTGATCTTGGCAAGGCTGGAGGAGTAACCGCCACCGGTAGCAAGACGAACGGCGGCAACCAGTTCGTCGCTGGCGACACCCTGGGCTGCGGCGATGGATCGGTCCGGTCTGATCTGAATCTCGTCTTGGACCATGCTGGCGCTGGAGGAGATGCCGCCCAGGCCAGGCAGGGTGCGTAGCGCCACCACCGCGTCGCGGCTGACCTGGGTGAGCGTCTGATCGTCGTTGCCCAACAGCACGATCTGTAACTGCTCACCATTGCCTCCCCGCCCGACGGTTATGCGGCCACCCGGGATGATGGCGAG
>JAGVEK010000436.1 GCA_020058315.1 Candidatus Zixiibacteriota bacterium | reverse complement strand
GTCATGCTCACCCCGCCCCAGCCCGCCGTCGACGGCGCCGATCTGGTGATGATGCAGGCCATGCCCGCAGTCGATCCCTCCGCGCCGCGGATGGCCGAAATCCTGGACCGGTTGCGTGCCGACCTGCCCGCCGACGCGGTGGTCGGTGGCGCGGCGGCGGAAAACCTCGACCTGCAACAAGCCCTCGACGACTATCTGCCGATCGTAGTGGCCATCATCTTGGTGCTCGGGTTCGTGTTGTTGCTGATCGCGTTGCAGGCCCCGCTCATCGCGGCCTTGGGAACCCTGGTCAGCCTGCTCTCGACCGCGGCCGCGTTCGGGGTGGCCAAGCTGATTTTCCAGGACGGGCACGGCGCCGAGCTGCTGGGCTTCACCTCGCAGGGGTTCCTCGACGGGTGGGGGCCGGTGTTCTTCTTCGCGATGATCTTCGCCATCGCCATGGACTACACGGTGTTCTTGCTGGCCACCGCCAAGGAACACTATGAGCGCACCGGCGACCCCCACGCCGCGCTCCTGGACGGGATCGCGCATTCGGGGCGGGTCATCTTCGCCGCCGCGGCGGTGATGGTGGCGGTGTTCTTCACCTTCGCCCTGGCCGACCCGCTCCCACCCAAGGAGATGGGCATCATCCTGGGTGTCGCGGTCCTGCTCGACGCACTGCTGGTGCGGCTGGTGCTGCTGCCGGTGATCCTGCGCCTGACCGGGCACGCTGCCTGGTGGAGCCCGGCGTGGCTGACCCGGGTGCTGCCCACCATCAGCTTCGCTCACCACTGACCCACCGGCCAACCCACTTCCTCGGAACCCCTTCTATACCCCACGGGGTATATTGGGGGGAAGATCCGAGAAGGGAAACATCGATGAACGCCAACGACGAGGCGATGACGCAAGTCCTCAACAGACTGCGCCGCGCGCAAGGCCAACTCACCGGGGTGATCGCCATGATCGAGGACGGGCGCGACTGCAAGGACGTGGTCACCCAACTCGCCGCGGTCTCCAAAGCGCTCGACCGCGCCGGATTCAAGATCGTCGCCACCGGCCTGCGCGAATGCCTCACCGAAACCCCCGACGGTGAGGCCGCGCCCATGAGCATCGACGAACTGGAAAAGCTCTTTCTCGCCCTGGCCTGACCCCGCACAGCGCGGGGTCGGGTACGCACACTGGAAGGACTCCCGCCGATGGCATTGCCACCGCGACCGCACGAATGGACCATCACCCGCCTCGTCCCGGCACTGGCCGGGACCCTGGTCCTGCTCAGCGTATTGCTGAGTGTGACCCTGTCCTCGTGGTGGCTGATCCTGGCCGCCCTGGTCGGGGCGAACCTGCTGCTCTACAGCGCGGCGGGCTGGTGCCCGGCCACCCTGGTGATGCGCCGACTCGGTCTGACCGACACGACCTGCCCAACCCCCACCGCCTGACCACTTTCCTCGGATCGGAGCACACGAATGGACCTGGCCCTGTCGACCACGCTGCACACCACCTTCGACGACGCGCTCGAACGCACCCGAGAAGCGTTGGCCGAGCAAGGATTCGGCATCCTCACCGAGATCGACATGCAAGCCACCCTCAAAGCTAAACTCGGCCACGACATGGAGGACTACCGCATCCTCGGCGCCTGCAACCCACCCCTGGCCCACCAAGCGGTCGAGATCAACCGCCAGATCGGGCTGCTGCTGCCCTGCAATGTCGTGGTCCGTCGCGACCGGACCGACACCGACACCGACACCGACACCGACACCGACACCATCATCGTCGAAGCGATGAACCCCCAGCTCATGGTCGCAGTCACCGATCCGGTCGCCGAGGATGCCACCACCCGCCTGCGCGCAGCCCTGGCTGCGCTGGGGGGCCACGGGGATTTGACATGACGCCCACCGTCCCGGTCACTGCGCCAGACTGCCGCGCCTTCCCAACGAGCCGATCGTCCCTACGGCCCTGAGCCGATTATCGACGACCCGAATAACCTTGGCACGCCGCTCGGTCAGACCCACCCACCACATCTCACTCCGGCCTTCGCCGCGCCTAGGCTGTCCGATCGACCCGCCGAGCAAGCGCGCCGGTTCGAGACGTCGGACTCCGAGTGCACCGGTGGTGACCGGTTACAGAGCGGGACCGATGGCGTCCTTGCCGGTGCCCGGCCGGGGGATGCGTATCGCACTCACATGTAGCACCGGTGCATCAGCCACTGGCACTGAAGCAATTGAATATCAAGGAAATGATAGAATGATTGCCAACGCGAGGTGGTATGACGTGAGCAATGGGGCTGGATACATTGCAGCGCAGTACTTCCAAAACCCGCATCAGCAACTACAGTAGCTATAGCCCGAAATCCTTTCTAATCTGCAGCATACCCGCACCCCAGCGCGGTCCTGAACCTGCTCCTCGGCCGTGCTGGGCTGGCAAGCCACAGCAAAGCGACCGAGATGGTACGCCTGGAATGTAGGCCTTTGATCAGACTTCGTTGTCTTGCGAAATCCGCCTAGAGCAGTCCAATATTCTCGGTGTGCAGCGTCGCAGTCGGATCGATTCGGATTCCCCGGGCTCGTGACGACGCATCGATAATTCCCCAAATGATAGCGCTGAGATGATCCCGGAAGGCCGAGCGGGACATCGCGGATGGGTCGGCTTGCGAGTTAATCCACCAATCGGTTGCGGAGAGGCTGGCCCCTATGATTGACTGCACGACCAAATCTATGCCGGTGCTGTCCGCGCCAACGTTCTCCAACACGGCGGCGAAATGGCCAGCAATGAAACCGGCGAGCTCGCGTGCATCCTCCAGGGCCTGATCGGATTCTGATGAGCTCTCGCTAAAATGACTCCGCACGAGATATTTGAAAACGTTGCGGTGCTCGTCGACCAATTGCGTATATTGCTCGACGAGCTGATTCATCACTTTACCGATCGGCTCGGATCCGAAGTCGACCGCATCGAGAATGTTGGTCCACATAAGGTCCTTCGCCCGCTCCACCACAGCGGCACGGAGGCCCTGTTTGTCGTTGAAGTGGCGATACAGCTTAGGTTTTGTTGCGCCTGCTTCCCGGGCGATATCGTCCATGCTGGCCTCGGGGCCATATTTAGCGAAGGCTTGGTACGCGGCATCAACCAGCTCCGCGCGCACTACGACCCGATGCTCTTCCCAACGGCTTGATCGTGCGTCAACTCGCCGAACCACCGAGCTACCGACCTCCAACACCTTCCGTCGCGCGCCTGCCACGATGCCGATCCTACGCTACGGGCTACACGGATGGACAAGTACACGAGGTCGGCAGCCCGTTTAACGCCAGGATTCTGGCGATGTCACCGCCGGACGGCCACTGCCGGTTGTGTACGGTTAGCCGAATGTCACCATGACAGTATCGGTGATCGGTAGAGACTGGCAAGCCAGGCGGTCGCCCTCCTCGATGTCGTCCTCGTCGAGTACGTCGTTCACTCTCATCTGTATGTCACCATCCATAACCTTGCATACGCACGCGCCGCATCCGCCTTCGCGGCACGAGTACGGCGGCGAAAAGCCCTCATTCAGCAGGACTTCGACGAGCGTAAGATCCTTGGGCCATTGAAGCTCGGCACGGTCACCATCCAGGTAGACCACGAGACGTGCCTGCTCCGTGGTCATCGACTGCTTGACGCCAATTTCGATGTCGAACGGATCGGAACGAAGAGATTGGAAAATTTCTCGATGGAGATTGCCATGCTGGATACCGACATGATGCGCTACGTCGCCCACTAGATCCATGAAAGCCGCTGGACCGCACACGAAGTACATTCGATTCTTATATGCGCTGCAGAGTTCTGAGAGAGTTTTTCGGTCCGGGAGTCCTCGCTCGCTCTCCAGCCACTCTATGAGAATGAGCCGTTCCGGAAACTGTTTCGCCATATAGCGAAGGTCTTCGCCAAAAATTACGCTCTCTGCGTCCTGGTTCGCATAGAAAAGCACAAGATGGCCATCACCCTCGAGCAGGGCTGACTTGATAATTGAGATGATCGGCGTGATGCCACTGCCAGCTGCTAGCAGTACCATATCCGAATTCAAATCCTGCGGCGTGAAGTGTCCGCTAGGCGGTAGCACGGACACGATAGTGCCAGTGGCGATATTGTCGCACAGCCAGTTGGATCCATACCCACCCGCTGTGCGTTTTACTGTTACGGCCAGCTCGTCCTCGGTGTGCGGAGAACTCGACAGCGAGTAGCAACGGGCTGCAGGTTCCCTCTCGCCACTCCCAGGAATGCGCAACGTCAGGAACTGTCCCGGAGTGTACGAGAATGTTGCCCATTGATGCTCCGGGACTTCAAACCATATCGAGACCGCATCCTGCGTCTCCTGCACCACGCGGGACACAGTGAGCTCACATGGCATATTTTTCTTCGAGAACATTCCATCTCCCTCGATGCTGGACAGTCACTCTCGGACGTCCGTATGGCCCGGCGGTCCGGCATCAAATGTTGTAATTCACCAGACCGTATCGGCGACCTATCGCGAATCCGAGGCGGGCCAGAGGCGCGTTGAGGTCCTGGTACCTAGGCCCTACCGCCCGCGTAATAAAATCGAAGCCGAGGGCATCGGGCCCGATGAGAACGCGCGGCTTATTGCGACGCACGCCCTTAATGATTGAATCCGCAGCGCCTTCGGGTGTCGTGAGAGCAATCCGATCGAATCCGGCAACAATCTTCTTTTGATCGCCTATTGTGCCGACACCCCGAGCATCCCGCACGATATTGGTCCGGACACCACCGGGATGAACGCAGGTTACACCTACGGGCAAGCGGTTAATTCGCATCTCCTGACGCAACGCTTCGGTGAAACCTCGGACAGCGAATTTGGACGCGTTGTACGCGCTCTGGCTGGGTATGGCCATCAGCCCGAAAACGCTCGAAACATTGACAACGTGGCCGTCACCTGAATCAATCAGATCCGGAAGAAATAGTTTTGTTCCGTTAACCACCCCCCAGAAATTGATGCCCATCAACCATTCGAAGTCGATCCATTCCATGTCCACTACATCGGCGCCTAGCGCAACGCCCGCGTTATTGACGACCATGCTGATCGATCCGAAGTCCGCCAGGACGCGGTTCCGGTAATCCTGGAATGCGTGACGATTGGCTACATCGAGCTCATAGGGTCGGCATTCTGCACCAAGCGAATTGCAAACAGCGGCGGTCTCGTGTGCGCGTTCCGCGTCGATATCAGCGATCGCGAGCCGTGCGCCGTCGCCAGCCAGCCGAATTGCGACGGCGCGGCCGATGCCCGAACCGCCCCCCGTTACCGAGATCACCCGGTCTCTGAAGTATTTCATTTCGGAAGGTTCCCCTTTTCGAGCGCCTTCGAGAGGTCGGCGGTGTATTGTGTACCGGCCAACTCGCCGACAAATCCGAAATCCGCCGGCGCCAGTTTGCGAGTGCGCCGCCAGTATTGCCATGTGAAGCCCGGCCAAACAGTTCGGTTGACGCCCTGTGCGTCGAGGTACCAACTTGTACACCCGCCGCTACTCCAGACTCCCTTGACCAGCTTGGTCTGAATTTCGGAGTTGAATTTCTGCTGGACCGGCTCGCGTACTTCTAGCGCAGCTGCGCCACGTTTGTTGGCAAGATCGATCGCCGAGATAATGTATCTGATCTGGCATTCAATCATAAACACTACGGAGTTATGGCCCAGCCCCGTGTTGGGGCCGAGTAGGAAGAAAAGATTGGGGAATCCGGCGGTAGTGATGCCGAGGTGCGTCTGGATCCCCTCGTCCGACCAAACCGTTGCGAGTTCCCTGCCGGACGAGCCTTTGAGGCGAAGGCTTTCAAACCCGTCGGTCACATGGAATCCGGTCGCGTAGATGATCACATCCGCTGGACGCTTCTCACCGTTCCGTGACACGATCGCGTCCTCGGTTATCTCAGAGATACCTTCAGTGATGACGGTTGTGGTTGGTCTATTCAGTGCTGGATAGTAATCACTCGAGCCGAGAATCCGCTTACATCCGATGCGATAGCTAGGCGTGAGTTTACCGCGCAACACGGGATCATCGATTCCCTGTGCGATGTTCCACTTGGCGATGCTCTCAAGTGGTCGCATGAGGTTGAGGTGACCATTAAGGCCCATTGACAACGATTCTGCTGACCAGTAGATAGCCGCCCGCACTGCCTTCGCAAGAATCGGCATCCTGGTGAATGCCGCCCGGATAGATTCCGGAATCTTGACATTCTTCCTTGGTAGTACCCATGCTGGCGTCCGCTGGTATACGTGCAGTTCAGCGGCTTCCTTGGCAATTTCGGGAATGAACTGAATCGCACTGGCTCCGGTGCCGATCACGGCGACCTTTTTGCCCGCCAATGAGCAATCATGATCCCACTTCGCCGAATGAAAGACTGTGCCGTTGAAGTTCCTCTGCCCCTCAATTGTAGGGATGCTCGGTATGTGTAGCGCTCCGACTCCTGAGACTAGGAACTGGGCGATGTATTCGTGGCCGTCGGATGTGACCAGATGCCAGGCGGAATCATCGGGATCCCAATGTCCGGATTGCAGTACCCGACCAAAATGAGTGTACCGATACAGATCGTACTTGCGTGCTAGCCCGGTGAGATAGTTCTGGATCTCGTCCTGCCCTGCCCAGAGCCGACTCCAATCCGGTTTGGGCTCGAAGGAGTACGAGTACATATGCGAAGGAACGTCACATGCGCAGCCCGGATACGTGTTGTCGCGCCATGTTCCGCCGATCTCGGTCTCTTTCTCGATAATTAGGAAATCATCTATTCCCGCTCTCAGCAATTGTATTGCCATCCCCATTCCCGAAAATCCGCTTCCGATGATGAGGACTTGCGTCCGGTGGACTGTGGCTCGCGCTCCGTCACCTCCCGAGCCATTGGACTTTTGTGCATACTTGGCAGATCGACTTTTGCTCATCGGTTTCCTCTGGCCGGTGCGGCTCGCCCAGTGCTAGCCGCGAATACATGTATCGTGCGAAATTCCTGGCCACGTCCGTGCGCTTGTGTTTTCGCCGGACTGGGCTGCTCACCGCTGGGCGATATCCTCGGGGAGGCTCCTGGACAGACGCCACAGGAACATTGTGATGCGCCCTTCGATCATGCCGGCCTCGTCAAAGAACCGGATCATCGGCTCGGACATGAACTGCAAATTCTCCCGGTAGTGTGGACCGGACTGGCACGCCAAGAACCCACGTAGTGGATGCACGCCGACGACGCGGTACAGCTTCGGGTTGATCAAGATCGGATAAGCCAAGTTTGCGACGACCGCGAGCACGCCGCGGTGCCATGCTCTCGAGACTCGCCCCCGTACGCGCATGCCATCGACAAGCTCGGTTCGCGCGAACGTGATGTGGCGTGCCTCCTCGAGAACATGGATTTTCATCAACTGCCGGACCTGTGGCTGTAGACGCTCGTCATTCATTGCCTCGCGCTGGGCTCTATCGAGGATCTCCTCGATCAACAGCGTCGCACCCTGAATGGACGGCCCCAGCGGGATGAAGTGCAGGATCTTCGCCATTGAAAGGAACCCGCGCGGGAGCTTGTAGGGCGGGATCCCCGTTTTGGCAATCAAGCGGGCGAACATCATGGAGTGGCGGCTCTCGTCACCAACTTCGGCGAGTGCGTACAGCGACTTGTTGTCGACGAGGTCTCCTGTGGTGTTCTGCCGTAGCAATGCCATGCTCAGCAGATTTTCAGCGTAGATTCCGAAGCTGAGAATGCTCACGAGTTCATGCTTGCCCAGCTCAACTTTCTCTGCGTCCGAGAGCCGGTCCCAGATCTCGGTGCCGAAGAGCGACACCCGGTGTTCGGGCAGCCATGCCTTATCCGGCCACCATGGACTATCCCAGTCGATGTCAACCTCGGCGTCATAGGACTTCTCGGCAGAGGTCTTGAGCAGTCGCCCGGCCGATCGTTGAAGATCGGTGCGTCGGCGTCCGCTCACGCGGGCCATGCCGTCAGTGGTAACGGCTATCGGCCCGGCGCTGTGGCTTCGTACTTCGCTTGATGTCATTTGTCCATCTTTCGACTCGGCCGATGGCACGGCATCGGCGTATCCGGCACGGTGTGCCACCCCGTCGGAATGCTTGGACTCCCGCCCAAAGTTACCCGAACGATGGGTAGCGGATACTCGGGGTATGGGGTAACTTTGACTGCGGCAGACCGGATTGTCAAGCGGTCAACGCCCTCGGATCCCGACGTCGGCCCGCCCACCAGCAGTGCTGGTGTGGTGGATCCCGTTGCAGGCGTCGGCTGGCGATCACGCGAAGGAAGCCACAGTGAATTCTCATAGTCCGCACGATGACTCCGACTACATCGGGTCCGCGACAGTGATCATGGCAAGCACGGAAGTCGAGGTACAGGTCGAGCTGCGCGGCTTCTTCCAACCCATCGATGGCCGCTTCTGCTGGTACGGGCGGGTTGGACAGAGTGACATTCTCGACGAGTTTCTGCAGGGTCGTCGACGTTCGGTAGTGGTCCGGACTTCTGCCGGCGAGGCTGCCGGAACCATCGGTGATCGAGACTTCTGGGGTCGCTATCGGATTCAAGGCCGCGGTCGCCCGCCATACTCCACGCCGTCATCACTAGACGAAGTCGAGGCGACGCCGAGTTGAACTACAGACCGCGAAGACGGACGGCGATAACCAGCCGCTTGCGAATGGAACCGGAACCGACATGATCCGCTTTGGACACCTGCTCGACGCCCGAAGATCCGCAGCCTGGACCATGATTGTCACCTGCGGCGCAGTGGCTCTCGTTGTCGCGGCTATGGCAGCGCTCTATACCGCGCTCCCCGCTATAGCCTTGGACACGGGCGCGGATCAAAACGCGCTTACCTGGATAGTCGACGGCTATACGCTG
>JAGVEK010000176.1 GCA_020058315.1 Candidatus Zixiibacteriota bacterium | reverse complement strand
TCGTCGCTAACAGGGCGGCTCCAACTGTCTCCGAGGATGCCCACGAAGATATCGCAATCGCGAACCTGTTCAAGACACACTGAAGAAGGAGATCCCGGTTGGGCCGGGAAATGCTCGGAATCGACGGCAACGAGGTTCAGGCCGCTCTGATTCAGATCATGAATTGCTGTTCGAATCGCATCCCTGTATTCTCCGAGACCAATAATCTTGGAGCTAATAAACACTCGTTGAGGATTATCCATGATAGCACCTGTCCGAAAATGAGGAGACTTCGTGGGAAATATTGCTGTCGATTCCTTCAGATCGTGGCATACGCCACACCAAAGAGGCAAGTCTAGACATTGTAATGGCGACCTAGATCCCTAGAAAGGCACCATGTGGCGTACAAGGCGACGGTGGCTGTCCAGGACGCGCTGGGTGCGGTGCGCCTCGTGGTCCCCGAGTTCGATGCGGCCCATCATCGGCTTGGCTTTGCCGGTGACCTCATCTACTGCCTCGGTGATCTCGACCGGCTCGCCGGTGTAGTAGTTGACGCGGATCAACTGCTCGTCGGCGCTGCAAAGGAACTGGCCGAGCCTGTGGTAGTCCAGGGTCTCTTCCAGGCGCCTGAACTTGTCGAAGTACGCCTTGCGCAGGGTGTCGCGGAACGCGCTACCGTCGATGAAGACCATTGTGCGGCGGGAGTTAGACATTTATGCAAATCTCCGTATTCGAGCCCGAATTCGATTTCGGGAGGATACTATCATAAGGACGTGATCGGAGCGCGCAATCTCGCATCTGGCCGCGGCGACTCTAATTGATGCAAAGACAACGGATTGTAAGTGTGCCGCCGGACTCATGGTGAGTGGAGCGCTGGTTGGACATGGCGACTGCCGGTTGTATTCACCAACACCATCAACTATCTTCACGCCCATGAATGCACCGGAACGCTTCGTGCTGTGGATGTCTGAGCATCGGCACGTGGACAAGAAACTTGGCCACGTCTACCGCTATCACTCCCGCAGTGACGCCCACTCCATAGAGCTGTGTCGGCTGATCGTGGCCGATCTCGTCCAGCGATGCACGGCTCTTCGCGATCAGGCTGCGCGTGGCGCAGTTGCCTATGGAATTAACCTCAAGCACCAGTTTCCGTCTGGGAAGTCGAAGACGCTTGACCTGGCCATCGGTATCCCGAGGGGCGGACCAGTTCCTGGTGTGGCGACGTCTGGCATCCATCAGGTGGAGGATCTTGCAGAAGTCTTGATTGCATGCGAGGCCAAGACCGCCATGACTGAGCACAGCAAGGCCCAGCCGCGGATCTTCGATGAGCTCAGTTCTTCCCACGAGATTGTGCACGGGGGACGCGCTGATGCAATTGCGGCAGGTGTCACAGTCGTGAACATCGCAGCGAGTTTCGTGTCGCCATTGCGCAAACAAAAAGGTGAGGCGATTTACGCTAGTATTCATAAGCAGCCGCACGTCACTGAGCGCATGGTCAATCACTTGCGCGGGCTGGTAGTGCGTGATCGTCCCGAGGGAGTCGGGTTCGACGCGTATTGCACCATCGTGGTGGATTGTGATAACCTAAGCCGCGTCTTGCTGTGGACGGCTTCTCCCGCGCCGCAGAATGGAGATCCGGACCACTACGACACATTTGTCGACCGGATCGCGTGCTACTATACGAAACGCTTCTCGGACATAGGCTAGTTCTAGCGAGTAGGACCCGCACAGGCTTTGCCAACACGAGCGGCGCGATCCGATTCGTGTTTCGGCACCTATAATTCTATTAGCCACGAACACTCGTGTTCGCGTGCGCCCGTAGCATCTGCATTGCGTACAGATCCCAGATGCGTGACGGCTGAATTGCGCTCGAAATTCCCGAGCTGCTGGAGGCGGGTTGGGTGGAATTGGCGCGCTGGCCCACGTGCGGATGGGATCGCCAGTCGCGTGAGATCTCATGCAGTCGGCGGCACTGGCTCTGCGGTGCATCCACAAATTGACGAACATGGGAGGGGGATACCTATCCGGGTACTGTACTCGTTCCCCTTGGAATTGGCCGCGGGGCCACCGGCATTATCCACCAGTACGGCAGCGGAAGAGCACTGGCAATTTGTGACTCAATCGGCTAGTCTTGCGCTGCAAGCGACAAAGGAGCTAGTAATTGAAGCCCGCGATGCAATCGATAGACGACCCCAAAGATCTTCGCCAGTACCTGCCGGCAAAGCAGCTGCCGCGATTGGACAATGCCCAGTCCGCATTGCCCCGGATTGCGAAGGACGCAAAGCTAGTCGCCGCAATTGAGGAAGGCGTGAAGCGAGTCCCCACCCGCCACCGATTGATTCGGCAGGACTCCCGGAAGAAATGGGATGTCCAACCGGAGAGTGTAGCTCTTGTGTTGACTTCGCCGCCCTACTGGACGCTGAAGGAGTATCGCGTCGAGGATGGACAGCTTGGATACATTGAGGACTATCTCGAGTTCCACCGCGAGTTGGACAAGATATGGCGTCAGTGCTACAAAGCGCTGATTCCTGGCGGTCGTTTGATTTGTGTCGTCGGCGACGTATGCCTATCGCGTCGCAAGAACAATGGCCGGCATACAGTCGTCCCGCTGCACGCAACAATTCAGGAGCGGTGCCGCAAGATCGGTTTTGATAACCTCTCGCCAATCATCTGGTACAAGATTGCCAATGCCTCCTACGAGGCCGAGGGTAATGGTGCGGGATTCTTGGGCAAGCCCTATGAACCCGGCGCGGTGATTAAGAATGACATCGAATACATCCTCATGTTGCGAAAGCCTGGTGGCTACCGGCAACCATCACTTCCGGAGCGGCTTCTGAGTGTGATTTCGGCAGAGAACTACCAGCTTTGGTTCCAGCAGATCTGGACGGGTCTGACAGGCGCATCGACGCGAAATCACCCAGCGCCCTACCCGACCGAACTGACAGAACGTCTAGTTCGGATGTTCACTTTCGTCGGCGATACCGTGCTCGATCCATTCTCCGGTACGGCAAGCACGTCATTGGGGGCGGCACGTTGGGGCCGGAATAGCATCGGCATGGAATTGGACCCACACTACTTTGAGATGGGCTTGAACCGGCTTGCGAAGGAAACGCAAGGCCTCTTCTCCCCGGCGACAATCGAAATCCGTTCGTAGTGCGCGACGGTGATTCGGTTGGCGCTCTCCGTTTGCACCCGGAAAGGTGCGCCCATGCCCCGCCCGAAGAAGATCCTCCTGGCCACCCTGTCTGTCGCCGACCTAAAAGCCCTCCTCGCTGCCAAGGAGCGGCCGGAACTGCTCC
>JAGVEK010000026.1 GCA_020058315.1 Candidatus Zixiibacteriota bacterium | reverse complement strand
TCCAGGAGATCCCTTGGAATAGCCGAGCAGTTCACCGTAACGAACGGCGCGTTAGCCCGCGCGCCTTGAAAATGAATGAGACGAGCCACGATTTCCTTGCCGCTGCCGCTTTCCCCGATGATCAGCACCGAGGAGTCGGTCTTGGCCACCCTTGCAACGAGGCCGAAGAGCTGTTCCATGACCCGGCTCTTGCCAAGGACCACATTCCTGACATTGATCTGGCCGATCTCGGCTTTCAGATGGAGGTTCTCCTCCATCAGACGTTTTCTCTCGAACGCGCGTTCGACAAAAAAACGGAGCTGTGCCGAAGAAAAAGGCTTGGGGATGTATTCCTGCGCGCCTCTTCTGACGGCTTCGACCGCGGACTCAACAGAGGCATAGCCGGTGATCATCAAGACCAGGATGTTGGAGTCATGCTCTTTGATCCGATCGAGGAGCGCCGTCCCATCCATCCCCGGCATTCTGATATCGCAGATCACCATGTCCCACGAGCCCTTGTGGATCTTCTCCAGCGCGTCCATTGCATCCAGACTGGTCTCCACCTGATAGCCTATGCGTTCCAGGGCTTTCTTCACCGCCTCGCAGATGCGCTCCTCGTCATCCACGACAAAGATCTTCCCCCCGGCCCTTTTTTCTGGAACGCCCGTCACCTTAACCTCTCATCCTAATGGCCGGCCACCAGATCGACAGCGGCATTCTTCGGTCCCAGCGGCAGGAAAAGAAGAACTCTGGTCCCAATCACCCGCAACGAGTGTGCCTGAGGATTCTCCTGCGTGACATTGTCCACCTCGACCTTGCCGCCGTGCGCTTCCATGATGCTGTAAACAATGGAAAGCCCCAAGCCCGTTCCGTGCTGTTTTGTGGTAAAAAATGGATCGAAGATCTTGCTTCGGATCTCATCCGGAATGCCAGGACCGGTATCCTCGACTGATATCTCCGCAAAGCCCGCCCGAAGTCCGGTTCTGACCGTCAGGCTTCCCCCGTGAGGCGTGGCCTGAGCCGCATTCACAAAAACATTCGCAAGCACCTGCTCCATCCTGGCAGGGTCGCATGGCACCAAGGGGATCGGCCGGAAAAATTCCCGAAATACCGTGAGCCCGTGAAGCTCCAGTCGGCGGCTGATCAAATCGGCCGCGTCCCGCACGAGACGGTTCAAATCCGTCGGCACGATGTCCAACTTGTGGCGTCGGGAAAAATCCCTGAGGTCATCGATTATCCGCTTGCAGCGGACAGTGTCCTCACTGATTCGTTGAAGTTCCGCGTGGAGGGCGGGCCGATCGCCCGGATCTTCCATCAGCAAGGTAACATTTACAAGGATGCTGGTCAGCGGATTGTTAAGTTCGTGAGCAACACCTGAGGCCAGAAGACCGATCGAAGCAAGCTTTTCCGACTGGACCAATGAATCCCGGGCTTGTGTGAGTTCCGCTGTTTTGGCCTCGACAATCCGCGTCAGGTCCTCCCGGTGCTCCTGGATTTCCTGAGCCATGGCGTTGAAGGATTGAGCGAGCTGCCCAATCTCATCTCGCTCCGTGATGTCCACGCGATATCCCAGATCACCTTGCATGATGTGCCGGGTCCCGGTCAGCAAACCACTGACATGCCTTAGAAGTCGCCGGGACAGGAGATAGGCACTTGTAGCAGCGAGCACCAGGACCAAGGATACCGTGACCAAGATGAGGAGCGCTGCCCTTCGGCTCACCTCCTGGGAGTTGTCTTGGAGGGATGCCACCCGTATCAGGAGCGTCGAGGCCATCCGTTCCAACCGGCGGTTGGCCTCTTCGCCTTGTTGGATGATCTCGTGAAGAACGCGGACCTTGCCTAGCTCCGTCGGTGACTCGCCGGCCGCAAAGACGGTCGATGCGCGATCTTTGATCTCCTGGATATACGGAACCAGGCTCTCCGCCATCGCTTTGGGCTGCCGGGAAGTTCCGTGGCACCCGGCATCGCTACAGCCTTTCAATCGAGCGTCAACCGCCTCGATCAGTGCCTCGAACCGCCGGATGTCTCCCGGTGTGCCATCCACGAGGTAAGCGCTGAGCGGCGTCACTGCCCTCGCTACGGCGGTTTCCAAACCCTGCACCGCTTCCAGAGAGCGGCTGATCTCCTGGAGCTGTTGGTTGACGCTGACCAAATTCCGGAGTGCGTATAAGCTGATTGCCACCATCACCGAGAGTGAAAGTATCGTAACCAGGAGAAATCCCGAGATAAGCTTGGCTGAAAGCGAGTAACGGAGCCGCGAAACCGCGGCCTTGGCGACGTGTCTGCCGATGACTCCCATGCCGACCTTGATCATGGCGCCCGCGCCTCCCGTCACGCCCGCGTGTCCTGCCCGGGAGGATAGCAATGCGCCGGGGAGGCGGCAAGCGGCGTGCTAGAATGCCGCACAGAGGCGCATGGATGCCCGTGGCGAATAGGCTCAAGCAGCCTCTCGATCGGCTCTGCCGCGAGTTCGAGTGGACTCTGCGGGTGCAGCTGGACGCGATACAGTTTCCCCTCCGCTACAGCGACCCCGCCGACATCGAGCTGGCCGGGCTCTTCGCCTCGTGCATGGCCTACGGGCGCGTGGATCTCTTCGGGCCGTGGGTGGATTGGACGCTCCAGCGCATGGGGGAGTCGCCGGCCCGCTTCGTCATGGGCTTCGACCTCCGGAAGCATGGGGAGCTTTTTTCAGGCTTCGGCTACCGCTTCAACCGCGAGCGCGACCTGCTGGC
>JAGVEK010000246.1 GCA_020058315.1 Candidatus Zixiibacteriota bacterium | reverse complement strand
TGTGCTCTTCCGATCTCTCCACAACGGCATGACCTCTGGTGCCTACGTGGGCCTCGGCGCCGGCATCGCTTTCTTCGGGGCGAACCATGCACCCACGACTTCGACGGAGTGTGGCTTCGGGAGGATCATGGGATCAAGTGGGATGGCTGCGGAGCAAGGAGTTCCTGGAGGCAGGGAAGCGCCGGCTGATGGAGGATGCGGTAGGAATACCAGATCTCGCGGGACAAGGATCCCTGATGTCACGCACCAGGTCTGGGAAGACCGGACCCCGGAGTGGACGGTTCGCGAACTCGCGTCCTCCCGGATTCCAGGTAACTGTAGCAGCGGCAATCTGGACGGGGGTTTCTGGAAGGCACAATGGAGAGTCCCCACTTGGCTGCGAGTTATTCGGCGATCTTGCCCTAACCCCACTCGGGACGGTCACGAGAGATGCGCTGGTGCGACATGGCCGCCTGAATCCTTGGCGGTGCCAGGGATGATGGTCTCGGGCTAGATGATGATGAGCGGGCGGGTCCGGTCAGACCTGCGACTGCGGAGGACGACCCAGAAGACGCGGTCCCCGGTTCGAAGCTGGGCACGTTTCTGAGACCGTTGGCAGATGGTGAGTTGCTGGCGCAGGGCGGCGTGATCGCAACTTGTTCCCGATCCCGCTGGCCCCCGAAGGTCTAAGTGCGTCAGCAGTGACCGCCTTGGTGAACGAGGTATGGTCTCCACGATTCCAACGGCGTAGGATCGCCCGAGAGGTAGCTGGACCCGGCGGCGAGGTGGATCGTTCTCGACCCGGCCGTCGGATGGGGTGCTTAGAAGGCACGGGGTGAGGGGCGTTCGTTCTTCCTATCGGCTTGCGAAGTTCTTTTGGTAGACGGCACTCCGTCATGGGTGGAGGATCTTGCCATCCTCGAGGGAGTTTATTCTGTCCCCCTCGGGACCGCCCCGCTCTCTGCCCCGCAGGGTTGAAGGGTGCACATTCAGATGAGGATCCTAGATGGTCAACACGCTCAGGCCGCTCCGCATCGGCGATCTGACCGCCCGTGTACCGATTGTTCAGGGCGGTATGGGGGTCGGGATCTCGCTGTCCGGCCTGGCCTCCGCGGTTGCGAACGAGGGAGGAATCGGGGTGATCGCCTCCGCCGGGATCGGCATGACGGAGCCCGATTTCTATACGGACTACGCCGAAGCCAACCTGCGCGCTCTGCGCAGGGAGATCCGCAAGGCCCGGGCGGCCACGCACGGCATTCTCGGCCTGAACATCATGGTAGCGGTCTCGAACTACGCCGACATCGCGCGCACGGCCATTGAAGAGAAAATCGATGTCATCTTCTCGGGCGCCGGCCTGCCCCTCAACCTGCCGCAGTATCGCGACCAGGACACGCGCACCAAGTTGGTGCCGATTGTCTCCTCGGGGCGCGCGGCAGCCCTGCTCTGCAAGCGGTGGACGACGCGATTCGGCTACCCGCCCGATGCTCTAGTGGTGGAAGGACCGCGCGCAGGCGGTCATCTTGGATTCGCGCTGGAGCAGATTACCGATCCGGCCTTTGCCCTCGAACGACTGGTGCCGGAAGTGATCGAGGCGGTGCGGCCGTTTGCCGACGCGGCTGGGAAGGCCATCCCCATCATTGCCGCGGGGGGAGTCTATACCGGTGCGGACATCCGCCGTTTCCTGGACATGGGCGCCGGGGGCGTGCAGATGGCCACGCGCTTCGTGACTACCCATGAGTGTGATGCTTCCGAGGCGTTCAAGCAGACCTATCTCGACGCCAAGGAAGAGGATATCGTGATCATCAAGAGTCCGGTCGGGATGCCGGGGCGCGCCATCCGCAACCAGTTCATCGAAGCGATCAATCGCGGGGAAAAGCAGCCGTACCAGTGCCCCTATCACTGCATCATTACCTGTGATTTCGAGAATACCCCGTACTGCATCGCGCTGGCGCTGATCAACGCGCAAAGGGGCATTCTCACCCAGGGGTTCTCCTTTGCCGGGGCCAACGCCTACCGCACGACGGCCATCGTTTCGGTGAAGGAACTGATGCACACGCTGGTGCGGGAGTACGACGAGGCGACGGTCGGGTAGGAGGACTCCCTAACACCGTTCGGTCAAGGCTGCAGGTTCACATCCCTCGCGAGTGCTTGATAGCGGGGGTCCGATCTTCCCCTGAGGCGGCCCACCCCTTATAATCGAGGCGGGCCAAGTGGAGAGGAGGAATGGAATGCCGGAGTATGCTTATCGGTGCGCAGCCTGCGGAAAGAGCTTTGCCAAGACGATGGGAATCATGAAACACGAAACGGCAAAGGTGTCATGCCCCAAGTGTTCTTCAAAAAGGGTCCGCCAGCAGATTGCTCGGTTTGCGGCGATCACGAAGAAGAAGAGCTAAGGCGTCCCTCCTACAAGCTTCGTTCTCGTCGGCCTGGTCGACGTACCTGTAATCATGGCAGCCCGGACGGGGTTTACGCGGAGTAGGAGCCTGTAAGCGGAAGGCGACCGCCCTCAGGGAGCAATCACCTCGTCACCTTACGACAATCAGCTTCCTCTCGCTGATCCGCGCGGCCGTGACCAACCGAGCCAGATAAGCTCCGGATGCAACGCGGTGACCCTCGGTGTCACGCCCATCCCAGTATAGGGTGTGCTCTCCTGCGGGTAGGACGCGCTCCAGAATCGTCGCCACGCGGCTCCCACACACACTGTGAATCGATAGACCGACCCGACCTTCGCCCGTTGTGAGGAAGCGGATCGTCGTATTGTCCTTGAATGGGTTCGGCGCGTTCATAAGAATTCGGTCGCTATCGACGGCGATATCCGCTTCCTCTTCGACGCCGACCGGCACCCAGCTCCGCGCGGCGATTCTCTCCTCCACCATCCCCTCGATCTCTGCCCAAAAAGCATCGTCAATCGGGAAGCCATACTCGGTCGCGAAGAAGCCCCGCAGATCTTCACCGGCCGAGACGCTGACCGCTGCGACGAACCAAGTCGCCTGCTTCTCTTTCGTGTCGATCGTCACGGGCAATGGGGCATCCGGCGGCAGAAAAGTGCTGAACAGGTCGAACCAAAGATCCATGCCGTACTGGTCGTGCAATTCCAGGAGAATGCCGTCGAGGACGTTGGCGTCCATCGTGTCATAGTCAGGTCCGGCATTCTTGTAGTTGACGAGATCCTGCCGCCAAACGGATTCGTAGTTGCTGAAGTGCTGCTCGATGTCGTTGAGGGCCATGGGTCCCAGCCCTTGCGGATTGGCCAAAACCATATGCCGGGACCACATCGCGGCCAGCGATGCGAGACCCTCACTGTAGGCGGTGTTGTGCGGACCTGACGGTCCCATGCAGAAGAGATTGAACGCGTAGCAGGCGGATGTGAAATTGTGACCCATCTCGTGCCAGATGACGAACCACTGCGGGACGCGATTGGCCGGATCGTTCACGATGTAGCAGCTGTTGTGGACCGGCACGCCGTAGAGCCACCCCAAGCGGATCGGATTGCCGCTCGCACCGCAAACGGACGTCTCCGGATCGTTCGCCACGTCGAGGACGAAGTACTCCATCCCGCCGCTCGTCGGAACGGTCCCGACCCCGATCGCTTGGGCCAGGTAAGCGCGTTCCGTCGCACCCACAATCTCGTAGTCCTCCGTGATCGCTTCGAGATTCACCCCCTCGATCATCGGCGGGACGCAGAAGGTCACGTGCTGGGACGGGTAACTTTGGTGCGTGACGCCGACGTCGATCGAGTTCACCCGGATCACCGAAAAGTTGTCGGCCATGAGTCCGTCGGCCCAAACCTCGATGTATGGCGTCTGCCAGTGGAACTCAGGCGGGACGATCGCCGTGACAAGCCCCGTCTGATCTACTGTCGCGACCGCATC
>JAGVEK010000104.1 GCA_020058315.1 Candidatus Zixiibacteriota bacterium | reverse complement strand
TTGAGCCATCAGGGATCTTTGCTTACTACCTCGTTCTTTTTGGAGCAGGGCCTGTGATCATACTGTCAGTCGCAGCGTATTTGACCGGCCTTATCAGAGGCGGCAGGAGCGGTCACTCACGTGGAACAACGCGGTTTCTGCTTTACGCCTGTGTCTTCTCCTGTGTGCCCATTTTGTTCTATTCGCTGTTTGGCTCTCTTAAAGCGCTGCGGTTCTATGCCGTGATGTTCCCGTTGGTTGCAGTTCCGGTGGCCTTCGGTGTCAGCCTGCTGGCTTCGCGGCTCTTGGATCTGTCCCCAGCGCGCCCGGTCCCGCAGCGGGCAATGAAATGGGGAATTGCTGCGCTGATGGCGGGCGTCATTCTGATCGGATCCGATGGTCCGGCGCGCCATCTGCGACTGCGCACTTGCTTTCCCGATGCGATCAATCGCCTGATCCGCACCACGGCGCACGACGGCACGATCTCATCATACATCTGGCCAGTGGTGCATTACGGCTGGCGCTACCCATTGGAGGTCGCTCCTTTCACGCTCTGGGGGCTCGGCGGCACGGACGAGTGGCTGGCGGTTGACCCGGCCTTGGACCGGGTCACAATCGAAATGCGTCTGGCACTGGATCCGACAATGGGAATAACCCCGGATTCTCTGTGGAATCTGCAGACGACATCGATGCGAGAATTCACGGATTCACTGTTCAGTGTGCCGAGCGACTTTTATGCCTCTGACTACTTCATGTGCGAGCAGGTGGTTGTCGGGATCCCGGCATTTCGCCGGTGGCGGAGCTATCGGCGGCCGGAAGGGAATTTTGTCACGATGTACCGGATTGATCAGGAGCGGCTAAGGAAATTCGGGGGGAAGTCCTGATCGTCAAATCACACGCGCGGTCCCTTTGCTGCGATCAATCGGTCTTTCAAGTGAAGCCTTGCCATGCCGTCAGTTTCTGATTCTGATCTTGTAATTTCTGTGGTCGCGGCGTGGGCAGTCGGCATCCCTCTGACTGACACCTTCGCCATCTCGAGAGGATCGATCACCTCGGCGGAGAGTGTGTTTGTGGAAGTCACCCTCCGATCCGGCGCGGTCGGATACGGCGAGTGTGCGCCGTTCACCAGCATCACCGGTGAGGACCGCGCGGGAACGCTCCGTGCCGTCGAGCGCCTGCGCCACGAATTGATCGGTCAGTCAGCCGGGACGCTTCGGCGATTGGCCGCACTCATGCGCGAGGCTGCCCCCGCCGATCCGGCGGCGCGGTGTGGTCTTGAGACTGCCATTCTTGACGCCTTCTGCCGCGCTTTGGGAATTCCGATGTGGCTCTACTTTGGCGGTGCCTGCCGGGGGCCATTTGTGACCGACATCACTCTCCCGATGCTGGGCAGGGAGAAGTGTCTCTCGCTGGCTGACCACTGGCACCGGCAGGGATTTCGAATTCTGAAAGTGAAAGTCGGAAGTCATGTCGATTCCGACATGGCCGTCATCCATGACATCTTCGCCCGGTACCCCGATACGTCGTTTGTGATTGATGCCAACCAGGGCTTCAGCGAACAGGACGCGCTCGTTCTCATGCGGGCACTGAAAAACAGCGGCGTGGCAGTCCGCATGATCGAACAACCGGTGCACAAATCAGACATCGAAGCCCTCGCTCGATTGCGCCGCGAGAAGATATTCCCGATCTGTGCCGATGAATCGGTCGGGTCACGAGCCGATGCCGCTGCCATCGTACGTGCCGACGCTGCCGACATCATCAATATCAAGATCATGAAATGCGGCGTGGTCGAAGCATTCGACATCGCTCTGTTCTCACTGACCGTCGGCCTGCAGATCATGTTCGGCGGCATGATGGAGACGCGTCTTGCCATGGGCTGCTCGCTGGCGATGGCCGCCGGCATCGGCCCAGCGCACACGCTCGACCTCGACACCCCGCTTCTGATGTCAACCGATCCGCTCGAAGGCGGCTACCGCTACGAGGGGCCTGAGATGGTGCTCGCGGAGGGGGCGGGGATGGGGATTGCGCCCCAAGCGGGAATGATACTCGATGGCGCTCAGTGAAGCGCCGGAGGACCGGATTTGTCAGAGGGCGGTTCCGGCACTACTTGCGCTGTTTCATCTGCCGGATGATGAAACGATTAAGAAGTGGAACAGCGAATGAGTACTTGCCTCGTCGGTTCTTGTACACCAGGCCCGCTTCACAAAGAGAGACGAGCATTTGATTGGCATGGCTGGCACTGAAGGGTTTCGCCAGTTCCTTCTTGGAGTGCTCCACCAACTGCTGGATGGTAAACTCCGTTTCCGATCCTTCGATCCTTGCGGCCACGGACAATAATTCTCTTTGCCGATCCGTGGCACGGGACCAGCGGGCCGCGAAGAAATCTGAATCCAGCTTCCTGAGGATCTCATCAATGGAGAGTTTCGGGGGTTTCCCCGCCGCGAGCTTTTGAAGCGCGAGGTCGTATGCCTCCCGGCAGATGAACTGGATGAAGAATGGGTATCCTCCCGAGTTCTCGATGGTGCTCTTGATAGCTTTGGGTGTGAATGGGATTGAGTGCTCCATGCTCTCGAGGGGTTTGAGAATTGCTTCTCGAGAGGCCTCGTTGCTCAACCGATCGAGGAATAGCACGCGGAACATCCGTTCAGAGTAAGTGCGGGCGTTCACAAGCTGAGTGTGCAGCGTCGGCAACCCGACTAGCGCCAGAAGGAAGGGCACACCCTTCTTCTGGATGGATTGAAAAACGTCGAGCAGGAGCGATAGCGGGTATTCCCCGGCCGTCAGGCCGTCGGCGAGGTTTTGCGCCTCATCGTAGGCAAAGATTAGACCTCGACAGTCGAGTCTTGAGAGATTTGCCCACGAGATCTCAAGAACGTTTTTCAATTTGTCGGACACCAGTCCCGGTGTCGCGTCGTATGTTTCCAGGAGTGCGAGGTAATCCATTGTCTGATGCGTCTTCTTGCTTCGCCCCCCGAAACCTATCTGTCGCTCGCGGCGCGTGGCCGTGATGACTGAGGACGTTACAACAGAAAGATCGGTCATCAGTCGTATTGCCATGCTCTGTTCGCTGACACTGGCTGATTCCGACAAGTCGGATCCCACCCAGAACCAGCCCCCCCGAACTGCGATTGGTCTGAACGTCTCCAAAAGGACTGTCTTTCCAGTTCCTCGGAGTCCTGTGAGCACAAGATTGCTCAGAATTGTGGTCTGCTTGAGGAGCCGCTCGAATTCATCGGTTTCTTTCTCGCGCCCTGCAAGATAGGGCGGCATGTGCCCCGCCCCGGGTCTGTAGGGATTCTCCAAGGTCTGGATCGCTCTCTTTGTCATGAGTTTTCACTCTGAATTGTGATTCAATTATATCTATTGAATTCATGAGAGATCAAGAAGAATTCTCAGTTGACGAATGGAAGGTGATCTAATTGAGATATGTTTAGGTAAGAGACTAAATTAAGTCGAACGAGTCAATTTCACTTGATCGGCCTATCCCATTGCTCCGGTGACGGATGAAAGGCGATCTAATCGAGATATGGTTAGGTAATCGGCTAAATTAAGTCAATTGAGCTACTTTGAGTTGATTGGCCTATCTCATTGGCTCGCAGGGGGTTGGGGGCGACCTATTGGCCGCATTGTTACCGCACCCCTCGATGTCCCCATGCTCCACTGACCGCCGGCCTGCGGATCATGTTCGGGGGGATGATGGAAACTCGCCTTGCGATGGGTCGCTCGCTGGCAATGGCCGCCGGCATCGGTCCGGCGCACACGCTCGACCTCGACACGCCGCTCCTGATGGCGACCGATCCGCTCGAAGGCGGGTACCGCTACGAGGGGCCGGTCATGGTGCTGGCCGAGGGGGCGGGGATGGGGATTGCGCCCATTTCAGACTACACCTCAGTTCGATAGGGCAGGCCTGTGCTATCCCGCCAGACAAGCACCTACCCCTATGCCAGAAACTCCGCATACACTCTGGTCAAATACACAGGCGGATCCGGTCGTTCACCCTGGATGGGCACTCTCTCGATCGCTCGTAGCACATCGAGACCGTCGATGATCTGCCCGATGACCGTGTACTTGCCATCCAGTGACGTCAGCCGTCCCAGACAAACGAAGAACTGAGAACCCGCGGAATTGATGTCATTGCCCCGCGCCATCGCGAGTGTCCCCAGGACGAGTGGCCAGGCGGAAAATTCTGCGGGAACAGTATATCCGGGTCCGCCTGTACCGTTGCCCTTGGGATCGCCTCCCTGAATGACGAAGCCGGGCACCACGCGGTGAATAGTCAGCGAATCGTAAAATCCGGTGACACTAAGGTAAACGAAATTCTGGCAGTTCTCTCGCGCGTTGTCCGGCCAAAGCTCAAATACCATCCGTCCCAGGGACGTTTCCATCACGACATGTGGCTTTGCACCTTCTGCGAATGTGATTGATGTGTACGGTTGTCCGCGATTCGAGGGACCAGTGGACTTGTGGCTGCAGCCTAGGAAGAAGGGAGAGCCGACGGTCATGAGTGCCGAAAGGCAGGCAACCTTGAGGGTGATCGTTTTCATGTGAAATCTCCATTTGGTTTCGGAGTTCTGATTCTGGCCGTGCAGGATACCAGTACTTGTCTCGACATCCAAGAAGAAATGATATGTACAGTCGAGAATGGGCTTGGCAAGCTCAGATAGAGATCGTATCCATTGGCCAAATGCCTCAGCTACTTGACGAGATCGGACCTTGGAGCGAAATCAAACTCGATATTATCCGCAAGTACGCATCGGCGTACAATACGATAATCGCGAAGCGCCATCCCAGTTGGAAGAGGGTCTACATTGATGCCTTCGCCGGACCGGGGACACACGTCTCCCGTGCCTCCGGAGAGTTTGTGCCCGGATCGCCTCTCAACGCGTTGCTGGTCCAGCCTCCTTTCTCAGAACATCATTTCATCGACATTGATGGAGCCCGGACTAAATCGCTCCGTGAGATTGTCGGCGATCGGCCCGACGTCCTCACATACACGGGAGACTCGAATGAGATCTTGATAGAACGGGTCTTTCCGAGAGTTCTCTGGGCCGAATATCGACGGGGTCTCTGCCTCCTCGACCCATATGGGCTTCATCTGAACTGGGTCGTCGTCCAAGCCGCCGGGGAGATGAAGAGCATCGAACTCTTCCTCAATTTCCCGATCATGGACATCAACATGAATGTTGCTAGACGAAATCCAGACCGGGTGGCTCCGGAGCAGAAGGCGCGGATGACGCGATTTTGGGGCGACGGGAGCTGGGAGAAAGTTGTCTACGACACCTCCTTGGACTTGTTTGGCCATGAGGAAAAGGTGGACAACCAGACCATCGCCAGAGCTTACCGTGATCGGTTACGCGAGGTCGCGGGGTTCATGCATGTTCCTGAGCCCATCCCGATGCGGAATTCGACTGGTTCCATTCTCTATTACCTCTTTGTTGCTTCCCAACAACCGGTGGCCGAGGATATTGTAGCGGACATCTTCAGCAAGTACCGGTAGGCGGAGTATCCGCGAGCCATGGCACAATCCTCCACCATCGAATGGACCAACTCCACGTGGAACCCTGTCACCGGGTGCGATAAGGTCAGTCCTGGTTGCAAGTTCTGCTATGCCGAGCGGATGGCGCGGCGGCTCAAGGCGATGGGATCGGAGAATTACCGCAACGGTTTTGAATTGGCTCTCCATCCGCTGGTGGTCGAAATGCCACTGCGCTGGAAGAAGCCCCAGGTCATCTTCGTCAATTCGATGAGCGACCTCTTCCACAAGGATGTGCCGCTCGAGTTCATCCAGCAAACCTTCGACGTGATGGTTCGCGCCTCGTGGCACCAGTTCCAGATTCTCACCAAGCGGGCCGACCGCCTCGCCGCAGTCTATGCCAGCCTGCCGTGGCCGCAGAATGTCTGGATGGGTGTCAGTGTGGAGACACCAGCCTATGTTCACCGCATCCACGACCTGCGCAAAGTGCCGGCCGCTGTGCGTTTTCTTTCGGTTGAACCCCTGCTCGCACCGATCCCCAATCTGCCTCTGACTGGCATCGACTGGGTCATTGTGGGCGGAGAATCCGGTCCCGGTTGCCGACCCACGGAAGCCGACTGGATCCGCCAGATCCGCGACAAGTGTCTGGTCCAAGAGGTGCCGTTCTTCTTCAAGCAGTGGGGAGGGGTGCAGAAGAAGCGGAACAGGCGGCTTCTCGATGGAGACACTTGGGGCCAGATGCCGACGCCGAGGCTATGGCGAGCGCGGAACAAATCCGTTGCGACTGCAGGTGCAATCTGATCCTGCTCAGATAGCCAGGATTGTCCGGTATCTACTGATTCGAGGATTTTGAGAGCGGGGAGTACTTGTTGCCTTTGGTGCCGAAGGCGGGATTTGAACCCGCACGGGGGGTACCCACCACCCCCTCAAGATGGCGTGTCTGCCAATTCCACCACTTCGGCACAAGATCTATCGATCAACACGAAAGCTTACTTCTTCCCGGAGTCAGGTGTGGTCGCCGGAGCCTCTTTATTGAACAACTCATCTCCCGGACCGGGAGGCGGCTGACCTGCTGGCTGCTGCGTCGGCGTTGTCTGCTGGACATTGCCCTCGGCGCCCGGTTGCTGGACCGGCTGGGCCTCAGGTAGTTGACCCTGGCGAGCCGCCTCTTCGACCGCGCTCGAACCGCCCGTGACAGCGTTTGTGCCGGTAGACGGGCGAATCAGGGCGATGACAATGCACGAGGCCATGAATGCCACTGCCAGGATCGAAGTCGCGCGCGAAAGGAAAGTGGCCGCACCACGGCCCCCAAAGACTGTTCCGGTGAGCGACGTGCCACCGAACGCCCCGGCCAGACCTTCGCCCTTGGCCGACTGTAGGAGCACCGAGATAATGAGTGTCGTGCAAATCAACACGTGCAGAGCAATCAACAAACCGTACACGATACCTCCCGACTGCGATTGGTATTTCCAGCCGGCCCGTTGTTACTGCAACGGAACCGAACGAATGATCCGGTCGAATTGATCGGGATCCAGCGATGCGCCGCCAACCAGTGCGCCATCGATGTCCGGATCGGTCAGCAACTCTGCGGCGTTATCCGCCTTGACCGACCCACCGTATTGAATCCTGATCCGGGTGGCTGCATCGACAGCGTGAGTCCTTTCGATCCAACCTCGAATAAACCGGTGAACATCTCCCGCTTGTTGAACTGTTGCGACTCTCCCGGTGCCGATCGCCCAAACAGGTTCGTAGGCAATCGTCACCTGATT
>JAGVEK010000228.1 GCA_020058315.1 Candidatus Zixiibacteriota bacterium | reverse complement strand
TTTGGTTCTCCGAAAGGTACCCCGATCCCGCTTTGACGTGGGCGCAGCGCCTCGCAGTTTACGGAGGCTCGGTTTCGGGGGCGTTGTTCTTCGCGTTTTCGAGTACGTACTGGTCGAGCGCCGTGGAGACGGAAGTCTACGGGATTGCGATGTTCCTGACCATGGCGCTGATCTGGCTGGCGCTGGTCTGGGCGTACCATCGCGATGAGCCGGGGAGCGAACGGTACCTGATCGCCATCGGCTATCTGGCGTTGCTGTCGCAAGGGATCCACCCGACGGTGTTCCTGGTTCTGCCGGCGATCTTCTTGCTGGTGATCATTCTCTCCCCGCGCCTGTTGCGTGACTGGCGTTTTTGGATCTCCTGCATCTTGATGTTTCTGGTCACATCCGGGCTGATGCCATTCCTCTGGGCGGTCAGCATCTGGCTGGTGTTGTCCGGTGCGGTGTTGGCGCTTTCGAGGCCCACGATCTTCGCCATTGTGTGGACGAGCGTCGTGCTCGGGGCGGGAGCGGTTGGGTGGCTGGTGAGAAGTGAGCCATGGCCGATCTTTGTTGCCGCCATGATCTGGAGCATTGGGATCCTCCATCTGATCCGGGAGAATAGAGCCTGGGTGCTGCCATTTGCGCTGGCGTTTGTCAGCCTGCTGGGTTTTTCGGTCCATTTGTATCTTCCGATCCGCGCCCGCTTTGACCCGGCGATCAACGAGAACAATCCCGACGGTTGGACTGCATTTCAGAACTGCATCGAGCGGAAACAGTACGGCAGTGAGTCGATGTTCCAGCGCGCGCTCCACCGGCGGGCGGAGTGGTCGAGCCAGTTTGGGACGCACGAGCGCATGGGTTTTTGGGGATTCTTCAATCACCAGTACGGCTTTAACGGGCTCTATTTCCTTCCCGTATTCATCCTTGGGCTGGTGGGAATCTACCAATTGATGCGCGCGCGCGGCGCGTTTGGATTCTTCCTGCTCATCCTGCTCTTGATCAGTTCGGTGGGACTGATCTGGTACATGAATTTCGCCGATGGAAGCCGGTACAATTCTGCGCTGCAAGATGCGTATCTTGAAGTGCGTGACCGTGACTACTTCTTCACGCCCGCCTTCATCTTGTTTGGCATGGCCATCGGGCTGGGAGGCGCGGCCCTAATCCGATGGTTCTCCGGGGGATCGGCCAAATGGGCGGCCGTGGGTGCGGCGATCATTGCGCTGATGCCGTTGAAGGCGCTCCAGGCCAACTACTTTACAAACGACCACTCGAATAACTTCATTCCGTATGACTACGCTTACAACATTCTCATGTCGGCAGACTCGAATGCCGTCATGTTCACCAATGGTGACAATGACACGTTCCCGGTCTGGTGCTTGCAGGAGGTCTACGGGATACGCAAGGACGTCCGAATCGCCAATCTGAGTCTCCTGAATACGCAATGGTACATCAAGCAGCTCAAGAACAACATGGGAGTGCCCATCAGCCTGTCCGATGCCGATATCGACCGGCTCTACCACTACCGGACACCGGACGGGAAGCTCAAACGAGTCCAGGATCAGATGATCGACAACATTCTCTCGACCAATACCTGGAAAGTGCCCGTCAACTTCGCGGTCACCGTCTCCGGCTCCAACCGGGTCTACATGGACCGTCCGCTGGACCGCCACCTGGTGATGACCGGGCTCAGTTACCGTCTGGTCAAGGAGGAGGCCGAGGGAATGGTGGATCCGCAACTCTCTTACGACCGATTCATGAGAGAGTTCAAGTTCCGGGGGATCAACGATTCGACCGTCCACAAGGATGACAACACCACCCGGCTGGTGGCCAACTACGCCTCCGGGTTCATCATCAGTGCCGACACGCTGCGCCGCGCCGGCCGGTTCGAGGAAGCGAAGGCGCTGGTCAACCGTGCGATCGAGATTCTTCCCAACGAACCGGATGCCTATGTCTATCTGGGCCAGATGTACGCGGAGACCAGGGACACGCAGGGACTTGACTCATTATTGCAGATGGTGCGGCGCTCGCGCACAAACCGCAACCAGGTCGAGGTGAATATCGGGTTTTCCTTCAGCCGCGTGGGCGATACCGCACGCGCGATCAGCACGCTGAAAGGGATTCTCGAGCGAGACCCGAATTACGAATCGGCTTACAAGACGCTCTTGCGGATGTACTACGAAAGTGGCCGGTACGATTCTCTCCAGAATCTGATGGAGACCTGGATGACCCATAATCCGGGCGATCAGCAGACCAAAGAGTTCTGGGGGAAGATCCGCGCGCTGTCCAGCCCATCCGAGTCGGCTGCAGCGAAACCGCCGGCGCCTTAGTTCGCACCGTTGGGAGATCCCGCGTGAACGGTGAACACGGAAATTGACTGTGCCCCGGCGCATTCTGGCAATCAACTGGCAGGATCTGAAGAACCCTCAGGCGGGTGGCGCTGAGGTTCATCTCCAGGAAATCCTTACCCGTCTTGGGCAATGGGGGCACGAGGTCACACTCCTGTGCTCCGGGTTTGATGGAGCGCCGGCCGAAGAGGAGTACGATCATCTCCGGATCGTTCGCCGGGGGAAGCGCTCCAATTTCAACTGGATCGCGCCGCAGGCCACGCGGCGGCTGATGGAGAAGCGGACGTTCGATCTCGTGCTGGAGGACATCAATAAGATACCAGTCTACACGCCGCGATTCTGCCCGCAGCCGATTCTGGCCGTGGTGCCGCATCTGTTCGCGACCACCGTGTTTCACGAGATCAATTTCCTGCTGGCTTCCTACATCTACCTCATGGAACGGCCGGTGAAATACTACTACCGGAAAACGCCGTTCATGGTCATCAGTGAAAGCACGAAAAGGGATCTGGTGGCGCGAGGGATCGCCGCCGACATGATTCGGGTCGTGCACTGCGGGATCGATCATGCCGTGTATTGCCCTGACGGGCAGCATGCGAAATACGCGGAGCCCACGGTGACGTACGTGGGCCGTCTGAAACGGTATAAATCGGTGGATCATGTGTTTGCCGCCGCGCGTTTGCTTCAGACGGACTTCCCTTCAATCTGCGTGAAAGTGATCGGCGCGGGGGATGACGATGGGCGGCTGCGGCGCCGGGCGGCGGAACTCGGGATGTCTGACCGGATCCATTTCGCGGGATACGTCCCGGTCGCGGAGAAGGTCGAGACATTGCGACGGTCGTGGGTGGTGGTGTGTCCATCGTTGAAAGAGGGCTGGGGGCTCACGAACATCGAGGCCAATGCCTG
>JAGVEK010000027.1 GCA_020058315.1 Candidatus Zixiibacteriota bacterium | reverse complement strand
CGGAGAAGGATATTGAATCTTATCGCCGCGCAGCGAGCTTTCTGAATATCAATAATGTCAATCTCGTCTGTCTGCAGCATGAATACGGCATTTACGGCGGACGGGCGGGCAGCCACATCCTCGCTCTCTTACGTGAACTGCGTATGCCCATTGTCACGACCCTGCATACCATCTTGTTCGAACCGGACCCAGATCGCCGACAAGTATTGGAGGAAGTTGCGACCCTTTCAGATCGGCTGGTCGTTATGAGTAAGCGCGCCAAGGGCTTTCTGGAAGAAATCTATCATGTGCCTCCTGAGAAGATTGATCTGATCCCACACGGTATCCCCGATGTGCCATTTGTGGACCCCAGCTTCCACAAGGACCTATTTGGGGTCGAAGGGAAAATGGTTTTGCTCAGTTTCGGTCTGCTCTCAGCAAGCAAGGGGATCGAGAATGTCATCGAAGCCCTGCCCGCTGTTCTGGCCGATCATCCAAACGTAGTTTACATAATCCTGGGCGAGACCCATCCGCACGTAAAAAAGGTCGACGGCGAAACGTACCGACTCTCACTGCAATGGCTGGCTCGAGAGCGAGGCGTGGAAAGCAATGTCATCTTTTACAACCGCTTCGTCAGTCTGGAGGAACTCAATGAGTTTATCGGCGCAGCGGATATTTACATCACACCTTATCTCAACCAGGCACAGATCACTTCTGGCACGCTTGCCTACAGCCTGGGCGCAGGGAAGGCCGTGATTTCGACGCCGTATTGGTACGCAGAAGAGATGCTGGCTGAAGACCGAGGCGTGCTGGTGCCGTTCGGTGATCCACCCGCGCTGGCCGAGAAAATCATCGATCTGTTGGATGACGAAGCCAGACGCCATGCGATGCGCAAACGGGCCTATTTGTTCGGGCGGGAGATGATCTGGCCACAGGTGGCACGGCGTTACCGAGAGAGCTTTGGACGCGCTCGAGCCGAACGCCGGCATTACAGCAACCTCGGTTTTGCAGTAAAAGCTCTTGATCATCATCCGGGCGAACTTCCCCCTCTCAAACTCGATCACTTACACCACATGACGGACGAGACCGGCGTTTTGCAGCACGCCATATTTACGGTTCCGAACTATCATGAGGGATACAGTACTGACGATAACGCCCGCGCTCTAATAGTGAGTGCTCTCTTGGAGGATCTGGGTAATCAAAAGGCTTTCGAACTAGCCTCCCGTTATCTCGCCTTCATTTGGTACGCCTATAATGTTGAGACCCGACGCTTTCGAAACTTCATGACTTACCAGCGGACCTGGCGGGAAGCGAGTGGTTCTGACGACAGCCACGGCCGCGCCTTGTGGGCACTCGGCACAGTGTTAGGTAGCTCTCACACACCGGCGCTGCACAGTATGGCTGGCTGGTTGTTCGAGCAGGCTTTGCCCGCAATTATCGACACAACCAGTCCCCGGGCTTGGGCATTTGCGCTTATCGGCATCCATGAGTACCTGCGTCGATTTGCCGGCGACCGTCGGGCCAGCCAAGTTCGGGAGGAATTGGCCGGGCGTCTATTGGCGTTGTATCAAGGAAACCGTTCGGACGACTGGCGATGGTACGAAGAGGGACTGACCTACTGCAATGCCGCGCTGCCTCATGCCTTACTAATGTGCGGCCAGTCGATACCCAATGCTGCCATGACCGATGCTGGACTGGAATCGCTCACCTGGTTGGCTGAATTACAGCGGGCCGACAAAGGAGGGCATTTTGTCCCGATCGGATCGAATGGCTTTTACCGGCGGGGCGGCGATCGTGCTCGATTCGATCAACAGCCTGTGGAGGGCCAGGCCATGGTGTCCGCGTGTCTTGAAGCGTGCCGGATCACGCGAGATGAACGCTGGAACAAAGAAGCCCGACGCGCTTTCGAGTGGTTCCTTGGGCGCAACGACCTGAACCTCTCTATTTATGACCCGATAACGGGCGGATGTCGCGATGGTCTACATCCCGACCGCCCCAACGAGAATCTTGGCGCGGAGTCTACGCTCGCTTTTCTCCAGTCCCTGCTGGAGCTGCGCCTGGCAGAGAACACCTTTTTGTCTGTGGAGACGCGATCCAGATGAGCAACACGCACACCGAACTTTTTCATCGTCATAAGCTCAATCCGATCTTAACGGCTGCTAATTGGCCCTATCCCGTCAACACTGTGTTTAATCCGGGCGCCACATTATTGGTCGATGGCACGACACTGCTCCTGTGCCGTGTAGAGGATCGGCGCGGGCAGTCACACCTCTGTGCGGCCCGCTCGGCCAATGGCGTGGACGGCTGGCAGATTGATCCACAGCCGACCCTGAGGCCAGACCCTGAGCATTTTCCTGAGGAGATTTGGGGCATTGAGGATCCACGCATTACCTACCTCCCGGAACTGAGTCTGTATGCCATCGTCTATACCGCCTTCACCCACGATGGACCGGGCGTGGCTTTGGCGACCACCGAAGATTTCCACAGATTCGAGCGCTACGGGATAATTATGCCCCCGGAAGATAAGGATGCAACTTTGCTGCCGCACCGCATCGACGGTCGATGGGCGTTGATTCATCGCCCGGTCAGCTCTCCCAGAGCGCACATATGGATCTCCTATTCGCCCGATCTACGGCACTGGGGTGGCCACGCACTCATGTTGGAAGCTCGCCGCGGAGGATGGTGGGATGCAAACAAGATTGGCCTCTCGCCGCCACCTATCGAAACCCCTCAGGGTTGGCTGGTGATTTACCACGGTGTCCGGCAGACAGCGGCCGGCTCTCTTTACCGATTAGGACTCGCCCTTTTTGATCTGAAGATACCCGAGCGCTGTTTGAAGCGTAGCAGCGAGTGG
>JAGVEK010000209.1 GCA_020058315.1 Candidatus Zixiibacteriota bacterium | reverse complement strand
TGGGTCTGGTGAGCGGCTACACGATGAGTGGATTTGTTCATGTGTTACTGGTGATCGCGGTTGTCGTGGTGCTGGTCCGGATCATCTCCGGGCGGCGCGTGGTGTAGCGGCGGTTGCGTTGAAACGGAGACCCCTGTGAAACCAATTGTCATAATCGGCATGGTCCTGATTGTCCTGGGCGCTGTGGGATTGATCTACGGAGGCATCACCTACACCTCGAAGAAGAATATCCTCGACTTGGGGTCAATCGAAGTGCAGGTCGACGAGAAGAAGCAAATCCCAATGCCGCCGATTCTTGGCGGCGCGTCCGTGGCGGTCGGAATCGTGCTCCTGTTCATGGGTCGAAGAGGGATGTCCCGTGGCCGCACGGTCTGACCACTGCCGGTCAGACGGCGACATTCATAGGAGGAAAGATGAATAATGTATTCAGATCATTTGGACATTATGGTCGACGGCTGGCACGAGCGGACGACCGCGGCGCAGGCATTATGATGCGCTACGCGCTATCGTTGCTTGGCCTGCTTCTGCTGGCGCCCGGCGCCAGTCTCATCCTGTCCGGTTGCGCCAGTAATCTGGCCACGGGCGAGCGGCATCTCAATTTGATCTCGGAATCGCAGGAGATCGAGATGGGGAAGGAAGCCGACGGGCAGGTGATCGCCAGTCTTGGCCTGTATCCGGATTCGGCGTTACAGCGCTACGTGCAGGAGCTGGGCACAAAGCTCGCTCGAAACTCAGAGCGGCCCAATCTGCCCTGGACATTTCACGTCGTCGATGACCCGGTGGTCAATGCATTCGCCTTACCCGGCGGGTTCATTTCTGTCACGCGTGGGCTGATGGTGTACATGATGAACGAGGCCGAATTGTCGTCGGTCATCGCGCACGAAATCGGCCACGTCACCGCGCAACACTCGGTGTATCGCATGTCCGAGCAACAGTTGACTCAGATCGGACTGGCGGGCGGCATGATGATCAAGCCCGAACTCCAGCGGTACAGCGAACTCGTCAATGCCGGTCTTGGGGTGCTGTACTTGAAGTACAGCCGCGACGATGAGAGCCAGGCGGATCACCTGGGACTTCGGTACATGATTCGCGCCGGGTACGATGCGCGTGAGATGATTGAGGTGTTCGACATGCTGGGCCGTGTCAGCCAGGGCAGTGGCACCGGACGTGCGCCCGAATGGCTGGCGACACATCCGAATCCCGAGAACCGGAGTGGGCGCATTCAGAAGGAAATTGATACGCTCGCGATCAATCTGGGAACACTGGCAGTGAATCAGAACGGCTATCTTCGCCTGATCGATGGCGTTGTCTTTGGCCAGAACCCGCGTGAAGGTTTCTTCCGCGACAATCACTTCTATCATCCCGAACTTGAATTCGAGCTTGCCTTCCCATCGGACTGGCAGACGGTCAACCAGAAAGATGCGGTGGTCGCGGCCAGCCCCAATCAGGACGCGATCATACAGATCTCAATGGCGAAGGCGTCATCCGCCGGGGATGCGGCCAGGAGCTTCTTCCAACAGGAGGGACTGACAGCGGAGCGTGAGGAGACCAGCACGATCAACGGCCTCCACACTGTCTCGGCGCAGTTTCGCGCCCAGAGCGAGCAGCAAGTGCTGCGCGGCAGGGCGTCGTTTGTCGAGCTCGAAGGCAATACCTATCAACTGCTCGGCTATACCGGCGAACAGCTCTGGCCGAAGTACCAGGATGTCATCACCGGAGCAATGCGAGACTTCCGCCGTCTGACCGATCCATCGATATTACGGATGCAGCCCATGCGGCTCGCAATCATCACCGTCAGCCAGCGTGTGTCATTGGAGCAATTGGCCCGGCAGGAGCGTTCTCCGGTCTTGCTCGAAACGCTGGCGATCATCAATCAAACCGAGGCGAATGCGCAGTTCAACGCCGGTGACCGGGTCAAGATCGTGAATGGAGAGGAGATCGTCTCCCGAATGGGGTATTAGTCCATCGCGGGGGCGTGAATAATTTGGTTCTTGACTGCATGTGAATACGAAGGCATCTGCGATGCCGCGTGGTTGCGGCTCAGGGTTGGCTTCGAACCCATCCCGAAACGGGATAAAGGAGGAACGGACGATGAGAAAGACTCTAACGATTACAATTTTGGCGGCCGCGCTGATACTGGCGTCTGCACCCGTGGTGACGCGCGCGGACATGGATGATCCCGGCAGCAAGGTCGGATTCCGGGGTTGGGGACCGCGCGTCGGGTTGACGATCAATCCCGATCAGGTCCACTTCGGAGCGCACCTGGATTTTGGAAACTTTGGACACCACGTACGCTTTCAGCCAAACGTTGAAATTGGCATCGGCGACGGGCTGACGCTCTTCGCGATCAATGCCGAAGCGGCGTACCGCTTCGCTTCACGCTGGGACGTGTGGACGCCATACCTTGGCGGCGGCATCGGTGTGAACATCTACAGAGTGAACGATGGACCCAGGGGTTCGAGTTCCGACTTTGGAGCGAGCATCCTCGGTGGTATCGAGAAGGGTCTCCCCAATGGCAGTCGCTTCTTCGTCGAAGGGAAATTGGGGTTGGCGGATGCACCGGACCTGAAGGCGACAGTCGGTTGGACATTCTATCATTAGGAGGAGTGCATTGGCGCCGGGAGTCGGCCGGGCAGGCCGTTGCCTCAAGTCGAAGGGAAGAATCGAATGAAGTCGCTTGCAAGCGCACTGGTGTTTATCGGAATCGCCGTGCTCGTCTACGGCGTAATCAATTATGGTGGCAACCGAACCACAATCGAGATGGGTTCCATGAGCGCCTCCATCACGGAAAATGAAACCGCTTCGATGACGGCCATCATCGTCGGGGGACTCGCACTGATTGGTGGCGTCGTGTTGCTCGCGAAAAAAAGGCGCCGTGTATAGCGCGTGGATGGCGCCGGGAGCCTGAGACTGTTGTGCAATTCTGCAATCCTGTCTTGGTTACCCGGAAGTGAATGACTGATATGGATCGCATAGCGAAGCCACAGACTTTTCCACGATTGACCGCGGACAATCCCTCTCACGGCACTCCAAGAGAAGCCCAAATGGTTTCACCGGCCCTCCGGGCCAACGGACTGGGGACGCCGTTTCGTCCCCGCAAGCAGAAGGATGTGAGTCATGAAGAAAGGTACCCTCAAGTTGTTCAGCGATGCCAGAGCTCCTGGTGTCCTTTCGCCGGAAGGCGATGAAGGTCGTTCGATCATGCTTGCGGCGGCGCGCAGTAGCCACAGACCACACGCCTCCGACGGAAGCCGGACCAGCATGTTGATGAAACTCACTTTGGGGACAATTGTCCCCCTCTTCGCGGTGGTCAGTCTGTTCGGGTGTCGGTCATCGCAAGAGCAGGCGAGCGCCACGGATGCAGCGAAGACCAAGGCGTCAAACACCTCGACACCCAAGTCAGAATGGCCGAAGATGTTGACGATCCCGTCTGGCACGACGCTGTTAGTTTCGTTGGACACGCCTTTAGGCACTGAAGCCAACAAAACCGGTGACAATTTCCAGGCGCACACAGCCGAGGCAGTGCGCGTGGACCAGATGACGGTCCTGCCCTCAGGCACCGAAGTCCGCGGCCGGCTGACCCTCGTGGAACAGCCGCACCGCACCAAGGGCAGGGCGCAGATGACCCTGTCATTCGACCAGGTTGTGGATCCATCCGGCCAGGCACACTCCATTTCGACAGCGCCGATCGTGCTTGTCGCCGCGGGTGAAAAAATCAGCGATGAAGAGAAAGTGGCCGGAGGTGCGGTGATTGGCGGCGTGATCGGCGTGTTGTCGAGCCCCAAGCAACCGGCCAAGGGCGCAGCGGTTGGTGCCGCGGCAGGCGCGGCAGCCGGAGTCATCGTGGCGTTGGCAGTCAAGGGTAAACAAATGCAACTTCCTGCTGGCCAG
>JAGVEK010000285.1 GCA_020058315.1 Candidatus Zixiibacteriota bacterium | reverse complement strand
TCATCATCATGAAAGCCATGCCCGACCGCCGCTTCGCCTTCGTGCAGGCGGTGTCTGCCACGACCGACACAACGATGCAGGTATCGAGGCCGTAGCAGCCGAGTTTTCGGCAACAGCGCCGCATAGGACGAGTGCAGGGCGGGTCTAAGACCCGCCCTTTTGTTTGGGTGCCCAGACACTAAGCACACGTGGTGCTGGTGGCACGGGCGTCTCGCCCGTGAATCCTGCCCCGCAGTGCACGACGCTCATTTCACGGGCAGGATACCCGTGCCACCAAAGCCGGAGCATCGAGTTCTTGGTGGCATGGGCATCCTGGACTGTGGTGCAGCCGCCTTCGGCTGCGTTTCGCAGGCGAGGGCGCATGCGCCACAGTCCTCGCCAAGATCGAACGCCCTGCATACGGGCCACGGGCAGGATAGGCCTGTTGAAAAACCCAATTCCGAATCAGCTTGTCCGTGTCCTTTTCTCATAATCCAAAGAAAGACACGGACAAGGAGGACCGAGCAAAAAGCCGCTCAGTCTCCCTTGTCCGTGGCACCCGTGCAATCAGGCCGTCGTCATGATTGACAGGGGGTTTTTCAACAGGCCCAGGATACCCGTGCTACCAACACCTCCAGGGACCTGCTATGGAAAAGGGCAGGCACACTGCCTGCCCTTCCATCAATCGATGGGCGACGCGGCTCGCTGGGAGAATCAGTTCTTGTGCCGCTCCTCCGGTCCGACCATTTGCAGCACCGGCAGCCATTCAGGATCGGCCTGCAACTTCTTCTGCAAGTCCGGTGGCGCGATCTTGGCGAAGTCCCGGTATTTCTTCATAAGCTCATCGTTATCGCCTGCCCGGTAGTAGGCGAGGATCATGCGGATGTAGGGTCGCAGCGGGTCGCCGGACATCTTCCTCGCCCTGTCGAACTCCTTGGCGGCGCGACGGAAATCACCCGAGGCGTAGTAGGCTTCGGCCAGTGCCATTTGGCTTTCGACCGACTTCTTGTCGAGCTTGATCGCCCGCTCGCAGTCACTGATCGCCTTGGCATACTCGGTGAGACCAAGGTAGTAGTCGCCGCGCTGGCGCCACAGCAATGGGTCGTTCGGCGAAAGATCGATGAGATACCCGGCGCACGTGACCGCATCCATCAGCCGCTTGGTGTCATCGTACATCTGGGCGGCATGTTTGAAATCGTCCGTTGCCTTGGCGGTGTCACCCGCCTTCATGCAGGCCCATCCGCGGTATCTCACCGCGTCGGCGTTCTGCGGATCCGAGGCGAGCGCCTGATCGAAAGACTCGATGGCTGGCTGCCAGAGACTGCGGTCGAGATAGTCTTTTCCTTCCGCGAACAGCCCGCGGCTCCGCTTGACCGGATCAATCTTCGGCGTCAGATCCGCCTTCGCGATTGTGATGGTCGACGTGCTGCGCGCTTTGACTGTCACCGTGGTCGAGTAGTCCTGAAAGCCGTCGGCCTGCAACACAATGCGATGCTCGCCTGTGGCCAGCCGTTTCAGCTTCTTGGGGTTCTTGCCATAGATCTCCCCATCGACGAAAACGAGATACCCGTCAAAATCAACCTCGAGATCGATTCCACCGTAACCGGGCGACGACGACGTCGAGGAGGTTGCCTGGGAGGTATCGGCGCCCGTCGGCGCAGCGGGTGTGGCAGACAGTGGCGTGGATGGTGCGAGTGGTGCGAGCGCAAACGATATCTGCGCCGACTGCGGCGGCGCAGCCTGCACAGTTCCTGTCTGAGGTTCGTATCCCGTGGCGGACGCTTTCACCACGAAGGATCCACTACGGATGTCGGTGAACGTGTATAGTCCTGCCGCATTCGTTGTGGCCATCCGGTGATCGTCGAGTTCGACCGTGGCCGTTGCGATCACGCGCCCGGTCTGAGCATCGACCACGACACCGGTCAGTGCGCCGACTGAAGGCTTCTGACCGATCAGGTAAGCGATCGCGACCGCGGCCACGAGTGTAGCGCCGACATACCCGACAACCTTGATCCATGGCCTCAGTCTGGGTCCGCCATCGACTCTTGAATTTGGACGGTGTGTGTTGGTTGCCTTGGTGCCTGTCGGCGAGCCCAAAACCCCGCCGGCGAGTGCTGCCTTGAAGTCAGAGTTCCTCTTGGGGGGTGCAGCAGGCGCTGTTAGAACGGAGTCTGGCGGAGGCGACGTGACCAGTGAGCGAGCTTCTGCCGGACTCGCCATCTCTCTGGCCGGATCTGTCTTGATCTCGATGTCGTCAGCGGTTGCCCGGGCACTCTCGGTGCGAGAGGAAGTGTCGCTACGAGGATCTGACACTGAAGGTTCAGTGATTCCCGTGTCAAGCTCCACTGGCCGGAGCACATCCAGCGACGTCCCGGGATCGCCCAGATCGATCGTGTTGTACGTGGCCTCGATCCCGGGATCGGTGTTGAAAGGTGAAACCGAATCGACCCCGGCCCTGCGGTGTTCTGGCCGGGGGAGGTTCTTCATCAACAACTCATCCGGACGCGGAGTTACTTCGCGTGTAGTTTCCGGTTTCACCGGATTCCTTCGTTCTCTTCCCGTTTGTGTGGTCACGTCTTCACCCCGGTCGTTTGGTGTCCCCACTCTCCCGAATTCGACTGTTGATAGAACACTACCCTTGACAATTATCGGCAATTCTGGCGCGTGGCTTAAGAACCGGTTGGACAAAGAGTTGACTGAGGTCTGGTGAGGACTGTATCATGGCAGCGCCCCGGGGGCTCGATGAACGGCCCGGCCGATTACGAGGTGAAGATGCCTGACTCGATGCCACCACAGAAGCTTGCACAGAGACCGAGCAACCGTGAGGCCGTCCGCACCAACCGGTACATCCTCATTGCGGTTCTGGCACTCGTTGCCCTGGTCGCCATCTACCTGATCAGAACCAACTTGGAACCGCCCAAGGAGACACAGGGCCAGACGTCTGCAGAAGGGGAGCAGTCCTCCCAGGACGATGGATCGCCCGCGATGATGCAGGACGTTGCCATGCAGGCCGAACACATCAAGGGTATTCTCGCCAAGGACTCAACGAACTACGATGCCTGGGTCGCTTTGGGGAATCTCTACTTCGATGATCAGAAACCGGCCGAGGCTGTTCAGTATTACGAGGGAGCGCTGAGACTCCGCGCGGGTGACGCCAATATCATGACCGACCTGGCCACCATGAAGCGCGCCTTGGGGAAATCCGGCGAGGCCGTCGAGATCCTCAAGCAAGTTTTGGCGAAAGATTCAACCATGGGGCAGGCATGGTTCAACCTCGGCGTGATGTACAGTTTCGATCTCAATAACTCCAAAGACGCCATCGCCGCCTGGAAGCGATACCTCAACTTGGATCCCCTGTCTCAGCATGCCCAAGCTGTGCAAAAGGCCATCGACAGCCTCGAGCGCACACTGAAGTAGGCCATCGACAGTTTTGAACGC
>JAGVEK010000116.1 GCA_020058315.1 Candidatus Zixiibacteriota bacterium | reverse complement strand
CGCTGCCCCAGTGATCCGGACAGTTTGGCGACGGATGACTCCAGTCGATTCAGCATGGCAACCTGCTGATCGTTCTTGCAGTGAGGTAGAAGCCAGGCTGATACTCCATGCACCACCAGTTCCACCCGGCCTTTTCTTGCTTGCTCGGTCCATGACGAGAAGCCGGCCAGCAATCCCGCCACTCGCTGGTGGTGATCGCCTTCGGGGCCACGCAATTCGAGGATCCTGGTGAGGTACTGCATGCAATCACCGTCACCTTGAACTTCGCGTGAATTCAAGTAGGCAGGGGCCACCCCGGCAAAGGCCAGAGCATTTGCAGCGCCTGTCCAGCCACCATCGAGCACGCTACGCTGGATACCTAGAAAGGCGCTTCCGAGTTTCCGGTCCCATATCCTCTTGCCTCCGGTACGCTTGTACGGGATACCCAATCCGCTGAGGCAGATCTCGATTGGATCCAGTTGGCTATTGGTTCGCCCGAGAATTCCCCATTCGCCGTCGATGCCGAACATCCTGATCCGGTCCGCCACAATATCGGCCTCATCCCAACGGTCAGATGCTCTGACTATCTGGATATCGCCGGTGGACGTTCTGAAAGCCTCAATGCGCTTCGGCGCTCGCTCCTTGTTGTGAGCGATCAGCTTTGCGGCATGTCCCAGAATGTTTGGTGCGCAGCGGTAATTCAGTGGCAGGGTTGTCTCGGTCGATGCCAGGGTCTCGGTAACCTCGATCAGGCCCGCATACCCCATAGCATGCCGGAAGGCGTAGAGACTTTGATCATCATCCCCTACCAGGGTGACCTCGATGCCGGCGAGGCCGTGAGCTTTCACCCATGCCACCTGCACTTCATCCATATCCTGAGCTTCATCGACCAGCAGCCAGCGGACGGGCAGGGTCAGCAACTCGCCGGAGCTGATTTTCTGGACTGCCAACAGCACGATGTCGGCGAAGTCCATCGCGCCCTCGGATGCGAGGGTGTCCTGGTAGGCGGTATAGATCGCCTCGATGTCTGGTTTTGCAAAGACTGGCGTTCTGATCCTCGCCTTTGCACTATCGATGTTTTTTACGACATCCTCGAATGTGGCTTCGATCGGATGCTGGGCGATGCAGCGACGCAGTACCGCCATCCTTTCTCCATCAGACAGCAGGCGCCTGGGCTTCTGGCCACGAGGTAATCGCTTGAGCTGCGAAAGTGCGATGGAGTGAAAAGTCCCCACAGCGAGACGCCGCGCATCATCGGCACCACAGGAGGGAAGGATCCGTGCCTTGAGTTCCTCGGCAGCGTCTCGAGTGAAGGTGACGGCGCACAAGCGTCCCTTGTCATGCGATGCGAGCAACCGAATGGCTCGCTCGGAAAGTACGCGGGTTTTACCGGAGCCCGGACATGCAAGGACAGTGCAGTGACCGACCGTGGAAACCGCACGTTCCTGGTGCGGATTCAGGTCCACCTATACCGCGAGAACGGATACAGGCGATTCCGTTTCCGTTGGGGTTACGGCAATGGCCGCGGTTGCCGAGTCAGTCTCGGCCACACGGGTAGCGTTCTTTCGGGCGGCGATGCTCGCTCGACTGGCCAGACCGCGAAAGCCCCCGGCAATGCGCAAGAGGCGGCGCTTCCATTCATACAGGCTGCTGGAATAGTTGCCGTCCGGGATCGAACCCGATAACCAAAGGGTGTCGAATTTTCCAACCAATCCATCAAACTCGCGGATGAGTCCGATGTAGCGGACTGCGCGAGGAGAGGTGATTCTGGCCTCAAGCTCCTTTGGGTTCGAGTAGGTGACGCCGGCAAATTCGATACCGTTTGCATCGGCCAGCTTTTCAAGCCGGGTCACCTCGGAATGCATGTCTTCGAACATTTTGTCCAGGCGTTCATCAACAATCGTCTCTACCTCGCGCGCCTGCTCGTCAGTGCCGATGACACGCAACACGACTGACAGAGAAAAGATTGCATTTGCGCAAAGCTCGAACCCCCGATCAAACACCTGCTGAGCATGAAGAGAATGAAGTCTTACCTTCTGCGTGAAGTAGGGCCGACTGATGTCGTGTGACGCAGATGGAATGAACGCGGGCGGCCTGGTTGCCATCTATGGACTCCTGGTGAGGTAGGTTGATGCTACAAAACCAGGCTCCGGAATCGAATGCGAAAAGCGCACAAAAGTGCACCGTCTGGCGGTTGCAAATCACAAACGGCTCAGTGAAAATGGCTCCACATTCGTTGTGCCTAGTGCCATCGATGAAGCGGTAGCTGGCCGCTGGAAACAATCAGCATTTACGTGCCGTTCATGCCAGTGCGTGGCGGTACTTTGTAACCCCTGCGGGATGCCCATCCCGCAATGGGAGCAGGTGTCTCCAGGATTCTTGACTTGGAGGCATCATGGAAAAAGTTCTTCTGGTTGCATCGCTCATTGGGACAGTCCATCTTTTCGTGCTTGCTGTTGGCAGGTTCGGACACCTGGCATTTTCACCGCCGGTGGCCACACCTGAACATTGGCCCGGCGCGCAAAAGATCCCGGAATGGCACCGATCCGTGTCCGCATCCTCGCTTGTCAGTCATGACGATGGCGAGGAGGACTGGTCGAAGTACGACGTGCCTGCCTTTATCCGGCGCGGCATTCCGATGCCGAAGCTGGAAGTCGTGCAACCGAAAAAGCCGGCCAAAAGAAAGAAGGCCGTCAAAAAGTCGCAAGTTGTTGCTCCCACCGAAACCGAAGCCCGGTTTGAAGTGGTGCTCTAACTCGACGCTCTGAAACGATTCAAACCCACGCGGGGATACTTTCCCCGCCTGGGGCCTGGTGTCTCCGCATTTTTTTCAAGGAGACATCATGGAACTCGTTCTTATCGCGTGCTGCATTAGTGGCTTCGTCATCAGTCGCCCGATCATTCGGGCGCTGGGTCTGCGCTAAACCAGCACCAACCTCGCCTGTGGGAATCCCGCAGGCCTAAAGATTTTCGAAAGAGAGTCCTTAGGCCTGCGGGGTTGTTACGGGCGCGCATCAAGCCTGGCAACTCGTGTGGGGTTCATTCATCAACCCGACAAGGAGCCTAGCCATGATATTTCTGATACTCGCGATGTGTGCCGTTTCCGGTTTCATCATCAGCCGCCCCATCGTTCGCGCGTTGGGACTGCGATGACGACTGGCACCTGTCGTCAAGATGCGTCTCACCCCTTGATCGTCAGGCATCACGCAAACCGGATATTCTGGTTTGCGTGATGCGTGATCCACCTATCCCGTGCTTTGGTGCGGGCTTTCCAGAGCGCATCGCGCGGTGTGCTGCGATGTGCTGCGGAAAGCCAGATTGTCGCTTCTGGGTAACCAGGAGCATCAAGAGGCGGTAGCTGGCCGCTCGAAACAAACAGCCATTAGCGACAGTCAGGCAACTGCCTGTCATTTTCAACCCCGCCAGGGACGCACGTTCCCGGCAGGGAATGAGTGCCTTCAGCGGGAATCTTGCCTCTGGAGGTAGAAATGCTTATAGAAACTCAAGTCGGACTTCTGTCGATGGCTGCCGAGGAGTACCACCGCAACAAGAATGCAGTTGGGCATTCAAGCCTTGTGCGGATCATGCGGTCTCCGGCACATTTTCAGGAATACGTCACCTATCCGCCCGAGCCGACCCCGGCAATGGCATTCGGTACGGCCGTTCATTCCGCGATTCTTGAGCCGACCGCATTCGCTTCCGACTATGCGGTATTCGATGAGTCGCAATTCGAAGGTTCGTTGCAGTCGCTCGATGACTACAAGTCGGCGGCTGCGGAACTGGGTATCAAGGTCGGGAAGATGAAGAAGGAAGAGATCAAGGACGCCATCAGGGTAGCCGACGTCGAGTCCAGATTTGTTTTTCGGGAGGATGCAATTGCCAGGTTGTATGACGGTAAGCAAATCCTGACACCCACCCTGATGATGGCCATCCAGTCCATTCAGGCAAGTATCTCTCGTCACGCAGGCGCCTCGCGTTTGCTGGCGAACGGGATGGCTGAAATGTCCGGCTTCTGGAGTGATCCGGAGACCGGGCTCGGATGTAAGTGTCGACCGGACTGGCTTGTCATGGCCGATGGAATGGTCACCGGCATTGTGGATGTAAAAACCTGCGTCGATGCCTCGGCAGAGGGATTTGCACGGTCAATCGCCTCGCTCGGTTATGACCTGCAGGCGGCGTTCTATCAGGACGGCATCAAGGCTATTACTGGCAGGACGCTCCCGTTCTACTTCATCGCCGTCGAAAAGGACGCTCCGCAAGCGGCAGCGGTCTATCGGGCCAGCGAGGATGTCATCGACGTCGGGCGCGCCAAGTTTCGCGGTGCGCTTCAGCTCCTGCAATGGTGTCGTGCGAACAACCGCTGGCCGGCGTATCAGCCAAACGGGGAGATCGAAACGATCGAATTGCCACGCTGGGCGGCGAACTTTGATCTGGAGAGCTGAAGTGCCGAGCAATCCAATCGAGAAGGTCGCACCCTATCTGTACGAGGTCGGGGATCCGATTCTGTCGATCGCTGCCCGAGTGGAGGCAAAGGTGGATGCCCTTGAACAGGCAGAAGCCGAAGTTGTCCGTTGCAGGCGCGCGCTCAAGGAAAGTCGTCGATTGCTCCTTGCCTGCGTCAAACATAGCTATGTTGATTCGGAAATTGAAACAGCAGATGCGATGTGCAACCGACAGAAATACCGTCCATAGGCTATGAAAGCCCTCTCACAGAGGGATATTCTGGATCGGTGAAGTAGCAGCAGTAATCAACCCGGCGGGAATGCCATGTTCCCGCAAGGGGCGTGGTGTGACCGTCTTTTCCATTTTTCTGGAGGTCAATACCATGTCACTGCAAGCCTTGAAAAACATCAATCGCAACACGCCCAACGATGCTGAGCAACCGAAAGGGTTCCCGGCCATGCTGGAGCAGTTCAAGGGTGAAATTGCCCGCGCCCTGCCAAAGCACATCAATCCGGACCGTATGGCGCGCATTGCACTTACTGCATTCCGAATGACACCCAAGCTTGGAGAGTGTGATCCCCGCAGCGTATTTGCCGCGGTTATCCAGTCTTCGCAGATGGGGCTGGAAGTTGGTCTCATGGGGGAAGCGCATCTGGTGCCGTTTGGCAACCAGTGCCAGCTGATCCCCGGCTATACGGGCCTGATGAAGCTCGCTCGACAGTCCGGGCTGGTTCAGGACATCTATGCCCACGAAGTCAGGGTGAATGACGTTTTTACCCTCAAGCTGGGCATGGAACGCAGTCTCGATCACGAGCCATTGACGACGCTGGGCGGCTTTCCTGCCGCCGACGACGAGCGTGGCGAGGTCGCCGGTTTCTATTCGGTCGCAGTGTTCAAGGATGGAAGTCGGACGTTCGTGGCGATGGGGCGCAAGGAGGTTGAGAAGATTCGCGACAACTCGCGGGGCTATCAGTCTGCCAAGCGCTACAAGAAGGAGTCTGTATGGGATTCCGACTTTACGGCCATGGGTCTGAAGACAGCGATTCGTCGCCTGTGCAAATTCCTGCCCAAATCACCCGAGCTGGCCTCTGCACTGGCTCTGGACGCAGCTGCGGAGCAGGGCAAGGCGCAAAACCTGAATTTGACCGATGTGATCGAGGGCAACTACGCACCGATCATTGACGACGAGACAGGCGAGATCGCCGACGCCAAGCCGGTGACAAGCCGCGATACCAGGCAATCCAGGCCGGGTGGCGATCCGGTTGGAGTGGCTGATGCAACTGGAAAGAAGGTGAAAGTGGATGGTGTGTCTGCCATCGCTACCGACGCCTCCGACCCGGAACCCAGT
>JAGVEK010000213.1 GCA_020058315.1 Candidatus Zixiibacteriota bacterium | reverse complement strand
GATCGGTTTCGAGAAGTCTCAGCCACTTGACCCGTGACTGAGGCGAGGGTTCAGGGTCGATGGAAAGCTGACCATCCAAGTCCGCCTTGAGCGCGTGTCTCCCCTGTTGGAGATAGAACAAGTGCGTGTGGCGTGCCGGGTGCTCGACCTGCTGGTGATAACCGGCTTCCTCGAGACGCTGGTTAATTTCGGCCAGGGCGGCGGCGGTCTCGCTGTATCCGGTGAGTTCCTCGGCGAACAGCGGCTTCCATAACTGCTTCGCCGCAGGGTCAGCGGGATTAAACATCACGAGCCCGAAAGGCCCGAGGAGCCGCGCCATCCAACGGCCGAAGGCATCAACCATATTCCTGCCGGCGGCATAATCCTGCTCGAGCGCACCGAACACGGTTGGCGAGAATTCTGTCTCGAGCTGAGCCGCGCGCATTTCTGCGATCACGGCGCGGACAGAGTCATCCAACAGCACCTGCGAAACGGGAGTCCTTTCCGGAAGACCATCGGCCGAAATCCGGGGGCAACGCACTTTGTTTTCGAGATCAGGGAATCCGGTCCAGCGAACTTCGTCGAAATCGTGGTCATCGGCCGCGATCCAGAAAATGGGCACCACCGGACGATGCAGGCACTCGCGCAAACGCTGCGCCCAACCCAAAAGAGTCAACGCCTTGTAGATTGTGTAGAGTGGCCCGCCGAACAAGCCGGCCTGCTGGCCGGTGAAAGCAGCGACGGCCCCTGCTTTGGCCAGTTCCTCGGCGGCCTTGATCGCCGCCGGTGGGGCATCGAGATATTGATTCTGCCGGACCAGAAGCTGTGTGACCGACGAGCGATCCAACGCGGCGCTATCCAGACGGCGCGCACAGTCTTCGAATGCCGCAGCAGTTGGGTGTGGCCAGGAGAAGAATCGGCCTGTCCGGTCGGGATCGTACAGTGCATCGAGATAGAGCTTCCGGCGGCCGGGAATCTTGGATGCGGGGATGGTCTGCTGAGCGGTCATAAGCAGCTTCGGGGTATGATTGCCCGGAACGCAGTATTGAATCTACGCATGAAGACGGATAGACGATGAGGAATTCTGACGGACGGGGCCACCGCGGGAATTGCAGGGGCACGGCTTGTCGAAGATCCCGGCTCTTTCGGGACCGTGCCCGCCTCGGATTCGCTCGCACCTGCGCCAGCGGTCACGGCAAGCCGTGCCTCTACTTGCGTCGAAACACCTTGGCCGTCAAATCATCCAGCAATGTATAAACCACCGGCACGACAATCAACGTGAGCAGTGTCGACGAAATCAGGCCGCCAATAACCGCACGGGCCATCGGGGCGCGCAGTTCGGCGCCGGGACCGAGTGCCAGCGCCAAAGGCAACATGCCGAAGATCATCGCCAGAGTGGTCATCAGGATCGGGCGCAGGCGGATCGGACCGGCGGCCAGAATGGCATCAGTGCGGCTCTCCCCTCTTGCTCGCGCTTGTTTGACGAAGTCCACCAGCAAGATCGCGTTCTTGGTGACCAGGCCCATCAGCAAGACAATACCAATGAACGACATGATTGACAGCGCACTGCCGAAGAAGAAGAGGCCAAACAGGGCGCCAACAAGTGCCATCGGCAGGGAGAGCATGATCGCGAACGGATCGCTGAAGCTCTCGTATTGCGAGGCGAGCACGAAATAGATGAAGATGATGCCCAGGAATAGAGCTACGAGGATATAGCTGAATGATTCCTGCTGGATTTCCGCCTCACCGGTCGCGGTGATTGTGTATCCGGGAGGCGTGGAGATATTCTTCACTTTGTCGAAGGCGGCGGCGCGCACGTCGCCGGCGAACGCTCCGGCGGCGATATTCCCGGAGATCATGACCTCCCGGCGTTTGTCATACCGGCGGATTTCGGTCGGCCCACCGCGCTGATCCAGACGCGCCACCTGCTTGAGTGGCACAAAGAAATGCTCACGCCCCGGGATGTCGCGGCTGCTGCGGATATTGAGATTCTCGATTGCCCAGGTGGTGGATCGATCGGCAGTGGCTAAACGCAGGCGGACCTTGTACTCCTCGTCACCTTCTTTATAAGTAGTCGCGTCATCGCCATCGACCAGAACGCGCAAAGTGGAGGCGATCTGCGCCATCGACAGGCCCATTTCACTGGCACGATCCCGGTCGATAATAATCTGCGCTTCCGGCCGGGCGCCGACGAGAGAGTTACGCACCTCGCGTGCACCGGCAACGGCCCGGGTCGATTCCTCCACCGCAGCAGCCAGACGGCGGAGAACTCGCAGGTCGTCGCCCTGGACTGAGAGGTTGATCGGTTTATTGTGGCCGCCCTCTGATGGTTCCGTGGCGATGCTCAGATACAGACCGGGAACGCTCTTCAGCCGCTCGCGAACGTCACTGACCAGAGCGAAGACGTGGCGCTCCCGCTCGGTCTTGGGAGTCAGCTTGACTGTCATGGTGCCTTCATTTACCGGACGCTGGTTGGAACCAATGGATGTGTAAATCCCGGTCACCTCGGGCAATTGACGGATGAGCTGCTCAACTCCCGCGACAATGCGTTCAGTTTCCCGCAGGGAGGTGCCGGGGGCCACCTCGAAATCGACGAAGAACTGGGCTTCGTCTCTGAGTGGAATGAACTCGGTGCCCACGAAGGGGATCAGACCGAAACTCGCCAAGAATCCGACCAGGGCGATGACGATTGTTACGACCCGGTGCCGAAGCGACCATGCAAGAAGGATCCGGTAGCGCTCTTTCACCCAATCGAAGCGACGGTTGAATGCACGCTCGAAGCTGTTCAACCAGCGCGCGCCAAACCTTCGGGTGCTGTGGTGCTCCTCTTCCTCTGGGCGAGTAATGAGACGCGAGAAGAGCATCGGCGTCATGGTGAATGCCACGAAAAGTGAAACGAGAACGGCGACGGTCACCGTCAGCCCAAACTCAAAGAAGAACCTCCCGACAATGCCGCCCATGAACGCCACCGGCAGAAAGACGGCGACGATCGTGAAAGTCGTCGCCATGACAGCCAGACCGATTTCTGCGGTTCCGCGAGCGGCAGCCGTGCGCGCATCAACGCCTCCGTGGTAATTGCGATAGATGTTTTCCACGACGACGATCGCATCATCGATGAGCAGCCCCACGGCAATCGACATTCCCAGCAGGCTCATGAAGTTGATCGTGAAGCCCAGCAGATACATAAACGTGAAGGTGGCGATGATTGAAGTCGGGATCGCCAGGGCGGAGATGATCGTCGTTCGCCAGTTGTAGAGAAAAAGGAAGATGACCAGCACCGCGAGCGCACCGCCGTAATAGATGTTCACCATCACGTCGTCAACGGCATCACGGATAAAAGTCGAGTTGTCTGAGACCACTGTGATACCGATGTCAGCCGGCAGCTCCGATTTCAGTGTGGCAATGCGGCTTCTGATATCATCGGCAACACGGACGGTGTTGGCACCCGATTGGCGGATGATATCCAGGGCGACGGCTTCTTCACCGTTGTAACGGGACAGGTTGCGCTGCTCTCTGACACCATCGGAAATCGTGGCCAAATCGGACAGCCGCACCGGGGAGTCTTTCCGATGAGCCACGACCAAATCACCGAAATCGCGCCAGTGAGTGAACTTCCCCAGAGTGCGCAGCGTGAGCTCGGAAGTTGAGCGGTCGATCCGCCCCGTCGGGAACTCGATATTCGCCATCTGAATCGCGGCTTGAACTTCCTGCACGGAAACCGCGAACGCGTCGAGGCGATTAGCGTCGAGCGCGATCTCAATCTCGCGCTCGGCGCCGCCCACCAACTGAACCGCACCCACGCCGGTGATCGATTCGAGACGCTTCTTGATGACGTCCTTGGTCAGGGTGGTAATCTCCTTGACCGGGCGCCGGCCGGATACCACCAGCGACATGATTGGTGAGGTGGCGGGATCGTAGCGCTGGATGATCGGCTCCTTGGCATCCTCTGGAAGCTCTGCCAGGATGGTCGATATCTTTTCGCGCACTTCGAGCGCCTTGTCGGCGGGCTTCTCCCCGAGTTCGAACTGGGCAACGACCTGTGACATGCCTTCCGTGGATGTTGAGGTCAGGTGCTTAAGTCCCGAAATTGTGTTGATCTGATCTTCGATTCTCTTGGTGATCTCCGATTCCACCGCTTCTGGTCCGGCGCCGGGGTACACCGTGAGAACAACGATGAACGGGAAGTTGACGTCCGGAAAAAGATCGACCGACATCCGGCTGTACGAGAATATGCCGAGCACCATGAGGGCCAGGACGATCATGGTGGTGAAGACGGGACGTTTGATGGCGGTATCGGCAAGTATCATGTCTGAGTCCTCTGGCTGAAGAAACCCCTGCTACTCCGCGACGGGGTTGACCTTCGACCCGTCCTGAAGGTTGTTCTGGCCGAGTGTGACGACCTGGTCTCCGGCCTGTAGTCCGGAGAGGATCTCCACCAGCTTGCCCGACTCAACACCGGTGGTGACCGGCACAAAGTGGGCCACGGAATCGCGAATCACATAGGTTCCAATGCCGGACTCACGATATACCAGGGCATCACGCCCGACGCTGACGACCTGCGAGCGCTGCTCCAGTTCGATCGTGGCCTGAACGAACATGCCGGGCAGGAAGCGCTGCTGCGGATTGGGAGCGAGAATCTCTGCCGAGACTGTGCGGGAACCTGGGTCCGCCGACGATGAAATCTCGTCGACCCATCCTCCGGCAGTGACTGATGTATCCTGCTCCGAACGAATGAAGACGCGCTGGTCCTTGGCAAGCTCCTTCGATTCGTAGACCGACACGTCAAGCAGGAGACGAACCGTGTCAACAGACGCAATCAAGGCGAGAGGCTCGCCCATTCCCGCCTGTCGTCCCACACGCGCGTAGATCTCGGTTACGGTTCCACTGATCGGGGCGGTCAGCACTGCGGCGTCGCCTGCAGCCTCATAATTAGCTCTCGCCACCTCAAGAGCCGTCTTGTGACCGTCGCGCTCTATTTCGCTCACGGCTCCCTGCTGGTACAGAAGATCGAATTTGTCCGCCGTCTTGCGCGCGTCCTCATACACTGCCCGGGCCTGGCGTACGGCCGACGCCGGGCCGCTCTCGTCAAATGCGATCAACGGGGCGCCCGCGCGAATGGTGCTCCCCTCGACTGCATGGATCTTGACAATCGTTTCCGGAATGCGGGCATAGACCTTGGCCTGGCGAATCCCCTCCACCGTGCCAGTGTAGGCGCGCACACGCTGCAGGTCGGCGCGTGCCACAGTGGCAACGATAACGGGTACATGATCCTCGCCGCTGGTCTGCTCCTTCTGTCCGCTGCATCCCCCAGCGAGGGAGAGAAGGCCGGCCAGCGCCACTGACATCCAGCGCAGGGAAGGTATTTTGGCTTTTATTCTCATTTGGGATCCCTTCTTATGAGGGCAATGCCGAAATTCTCACTTCGTATCCACCGACGCGAGCACCAGTTCACCCATGGCGCGGCGCCACTGCACGCGGGCCACCAGACGATCGTGGCGCGCTGTCTGTGCATATATCTGAGCCGTCGTCAGCTCAAGTTGGGCATCGAGGACTTCCAGGAGCGTTCCGACGCCCGACTCGTAACGGACATTCGCAATCGCCATTCCCCGTTCGGCCTGCGCCACCGTTTCCTTCTGGGCTTCAAGTCGCTGAGTAGCCTCAAGGAAATTGCCGCGTGCCAATTCGATTTCGAGCGTGACGCCTTTGAGCAGCGCCTGGCGGCGATACTGGGCCTGGGAGAGATCGACCTTCGCCAAACCCACATTGCCGGAGCGGCGAAATCCATCGAACAGCGGATAGGAGATCATCAGCATCCCCTGCCACGATTTGGAAACATCAGAGGGACGGTATTTGAATTCGTCCGCCTGAGTCTGCCATACGAACGAGCCGCGGAGTTTCAACGTCGGCCAGTAATCCGCCTTTGCGGATTGCACGCCGTTCTTCAAAATTCTCATTTCGTAATCGGAGGCCTGGACATCGGGCCGGCGCTTTCCAGCTTCGGCAACGAGTTGATCAAGAGACGCAGCCTCCCAAGAAGATGAGTCCGGCTCCGAGTCCAGCAGTTCCAATTCGACTCCGGCCGGGCTCCCGACCATGATCCGCAGGCGTGAATCGGCCAGTTGCTGCGAGTTCCGGGCCTGGATGAGAGGCGGCTTCAGATTGGCCACCCGCACAGTCGCTCGGAGATGATCGTATTCCGACACGAGCCCCTGGGCGAATTTCCTGCCGACAACTGTGGCGTTTTCTGCGGCCAGGGCCAGCGACTTTTCGGCGACTTCGACCAGACGGCGGGCCAGAACCGCGTCGAAAAACGCCTGCGCCACATCAGTCTCCAGATCGAGACGGGCTTGTGCACTCATCTGTTCTGTCATGGCGTGGTAGCTTCGCGCGGCAGCCCACGCGGCAAAAACGCGCCCCCCCTCCCAGAGCGACTGATCGACCGAGACGCCCCAGCTGGCCGAATGTGGAGAGCCGAATGGGATTGACTGTCCACCGATCTGATAGACAGGAATCTTGAAGCTCCGAGTGTACGATCCGTCGAACCGCACATCGGGAAGGATTCCCGACCGGGCTTGAGTGATGCGGGCGTCCGCACGATCCTGCTCGGCCATCGTAATGTGATATCGTTCGCTGGTCTCAAGGCCACCACGAATTGCATCGGCAAGAGACAGCGGCTGCTGGGCCAGGGCGGAAGCGGCAGTCAGGAAACAGGCGGCCAGGAATGCCGCTGATTTCAATCGTCTGTGCAGAGTCATTTGGTTCATTCCACGGCTGGTGGTCTCACATCCTGCCCTCGGCGATCGGTGAGGCGATTCCATCAAAGAAGACCGATATGAGCATGTCGACCCGGATTTCACCGTCTCCCCCCGGCCTCGGTGGCACCATATTCACAATGTAATAATCGTGCACCATGCCAATGAACATCTGCGCGAGCATCATGGGATCGGCCCGCCGGATCTCGCGGCGGCGCATGGCTGCTTTCAAAAGCGCCGCCAGTGGCTCGGCGACCATCTGCATCCGGGCATGGACTTCATCCAGCGAGCAGGTGAAACCTTTCAATTCCGGACGCACCCACTCGCGCATCAGCATCCGGCAGAAGTCGAAATTGGCCTGATAATACGCCACCATTCGGCGCACGTACTCTGCCAGCGCTTCTCGAGCTGGCACACCCAACTCAGAAATCTGCCTGGCAATACTGGTGACGTCATCAAAAAGATCCATCATTGCCGCGGTGAACAGGGTATCCTTGTTGTCGAAGTAATTGTAGACTGTTCCCTTGCCAAACTCGGCGCGTTCGGCAATCTCCTCCAGCGTCGCATTGTCGAATCCCTTTTCGGCGAATACGGCTTGGGCGGCGCGGATGATCTCCTGACGGCGCGCCAATCGCTCCCTCTCTTTGCGGGGAGAGTGCGCATCCCCTGTCGGGGTCGTTCTCTTGGGCTTCGAAGCCGGCCTGCGAGTCGCCATAAACTCTCTGGTCAGATTATGACCATGGAGTCGAATATACGACCAAGGGTTCGGATTGTTTCAAGCAATCTTTCAAAGATTGTCACAAAGTGGACAGGTCGTTTTCACAGAAGGACGGGCTTGGCGTTGAGAGCAGCGCAGGATGGTTCAGGCGCCGGGCGGCCTGCTGTCGAAGTATCGTACGCGGGACTTGCCAAAAGCGATGATATTCATTTACTTACAGTTTGTGATGAGGCGTCTTCTTCGATCGGAGAATCTGATTGCTGGCATGGCTGCGACCGCCAGGGCCGGACTTGTCACGCTGATCGCTGCCGGAAGTGCGATTGGCAGTCTTCAGTACCCATCCGAGCGCTCGTTTGCGACATCAGTCCCGAGCCCAATGGAGTATTTCGCCGAAACGCATTCGTTCGACATAACACCTGACACGTGGACCGGCCGCGACGATCCCTCTCCAGTTTCGATCGCAACTGACATCGAGGAGCCGTACTTCTCCCCTGACGGATTGCGCGCTCTGGCGAGTCCAGCTTCGCCGGGACCGGCCCGCTGGCTGCCGCAGCAGGGGGGCGTTCACTCAAATCGAATTCTCCTCTGGACCGGGTTCAGCGCGGGCGGACTATTAGGGGCATATCGGCAGTCTCAGGCCTCATGGGGCTCGTCGAGCGGGAGTTTTCATGTCAAATCCGATTTCAAGGGCGATGGACTGGCAATGACGGACGAGGCATCGCATCTGCTCATCGCCTTTCGTCTGAGCCGGTTCATAGAGAGCGGTTACCGCTGGAGCGGCGCCGAAGCAAGGCGGGCACGGCTGTGGGGAGCCGCCGAAGCCTGGCTGCTGACTTTCCTGGTGGAATACCCGATTGATGCCTACAACCCACAGCAGGGCTTTGGAATCTCGGATCTGGTTTTCAACACTCTCGGGGTCATGGCGGCGTACGCTCACTCCGCGTCTATCCAGCCCCGCTGGGACATCAAAGTCTCAGTAAGGCGCCAGTTTTTCAACGGTACCGGACGAATCGTGGCCTACGACACGAAGCAGTACGATGATTTCGTTTACTGGATCACTTATCGCCCGATACGCGCGCGGTATGCGCCCCTGCTCTTCGGTGCCGGGTACTCTACCAAGCACTCCACGCCACATGATCCGATCAAGCAATTGCATCTCGGAGTTGGAACATCCCTGGAGGAAATCGGGGCGATGATCGGCCCACGGACGGAGCGCTTTCTGCGTCCGCTGAATTTCTTCTTCTTCAATCTTGCAGCAAAGATCTCGTGGCGATGACGCTCTGGTGGATCACCCGGTCGGGCAGGATGCCGGCGCCACCAAGGTCCGGCGTTCTCTCCGAATGGGTGACACGGGCGTCGCGCCCGTAGTCCACTCCAATCCAGCCTCATGTAGCATAGCCCCTCGTGGGCGTTCTCTCCCGGCACACCGTTCTCCGATTCCAGTGAAAACGGGCACAAGGCCCTGCGGATGCGATACACGATGTGGCGCGGCCACCTTCACCCGCGTAACGCAGCCGAGGGCAGTTGCACCGCATCAAGGCTGCGCCACACCGTCGCTTGCCTGCTGGGAGTTACCGTGCCTGCCCTGCGGAGCAGGTGTCTCGGCACACACAACGTCAGAGGCGGGGAACTGAGTTCCCCGCCTCTGGGTTTATTGCCGAACTGATT
>JAGVEK010000435.1 GCA_020058315.1 Candidatus Zixiibacteriota bacterium | reverse complement strand
TGTTTCTCCGTGCCAGGGCCGTGGTGGAGACGCCATACTGCTTGGCGATCTCGCTGATCGTCTCACCTCGCTGGACAACGTGCTGAACCCATTCGGTCTGTTTCGATTCGGGCAATTGGGGATAATTCGCCGCGAAGACATTGGCGTATCCCGCCGGAACCCGGAGCCGGTAGGGTTTGACTCCTGGAGGTGTCACGCCGCGTCGGAGCTCTGGATTCAGATCCTCTATAATGCACACGTCACATGACAGGGCGCGGCTGATCTCGCGGAGCTCCAATGTCTTGTCCGTTGCAACCCAATCGAACTTGAGCGGCGGGTCCGGCTCGACATGGAATCCAAACGTCGGAGGATCCTTTGCGATCATCAATGCCGCCATGAAAAGCGGCACATAGTTCTGCGTCTGGTCACGCAGGTTCAGCTTCCAAAAGTCCGTCGTCCCTTGACGCTTGATCTGCCTGGCGACCCGTCCCTCGCCGCCATTGTAAGAAGCCAGGGCGAGAGTCCAGGATCCAAACATCCTATAGAGATCCCGAAGATACATGCACGCAGCGTGCGTCGACTTCTCGAAGTCCCGCCGTTCATCCACCCAATTGGTCCGATTCATCCCATACCGGCGGCCCGTCGAGGCGATAAACTGCCACGGTCCGGAAGCATGGGCGTAGGAATACGCCCGATTGTTGAACCCTGATTCAATCAGGGGAAGATAGGCGATATCTGTCGGAAGTCCATAAGACGCCACGATCTCCTTCATCATTGGGATGTAACGTCCTGCGCGCCGCAGAAAAGTCTCGAACGGTTCCCGCGCCAGAGTCTGGAAGTAGACAATGCAGTTGATGACCTCGTCGTTGTACTCGACCGGGAAGTTGTACTGCACCTCCGTCGGCTCCTTCTTCCCCGGCTCCAGGAGCACAACGGTTGTGTCCGGCGTCGCGGTGTCCACAGTTTCCGTGGAGTCAAACTGCCAAAGGAACGAAGAAGCAGGGGAATTGGCATCCAGTTGCCCGGTGGCCTCCAAAGTGACTCGATAGTCACGCGCAATCTCACGAAGCAAGGAGGCAAACTGGCGCTGCAATTCCGTGTCCGGTTGTTCTTTATCGCTGGTCGGGGCACTCGATGGTTCCAAATCCAAGTCGGCCAAAAGAGATGTGGCCTGCTCAAAAGCGACTTGAGCATCGCTCCAGCGGGCCTCCCGGTTGGCTGCCACACCAGTTGAGTACAATGCCTCTGCTTCGGCAAGTGTCTGTCGAATGTAGACTTGAGTCGCCGAATCACGGATCCCGAAACCACCGGGGGCAGAACCGTCATCCTCGGTGGCTGGGGCTGTGGAGAATCCGTTACCACCCTGACGATCTGTCAACCCCGTGTCGTCGCGATCAATCGCTCGACGGGCAGATCCTCCGGTCGCAGAGCAGCCAACCAGAACCGTGATCAGTGAAAAAACCAATATGCAGATATATGCCTTCTTGATGGCTGTCAAATCCAAGCCCTCCTTAGCTAAGCGAATGCGCATTCAGCTCTTACAATATATACTTCGACCAAACCAATACCAATGTAAAGCAGTTTCGCTGACAGCGGACCACCCCTGTCGTTGGCTTGAGGGTCAAATCTGAACACCCCCAAACCACGTAACCCGCAGGCTTTTAAGCATTATTCCCTTAGGGTGTCAAGAGGTTTTCTGGCAGATGACTGCTTTGGCGGACGTTCTTTGACCCGGCTAAGCCATTATAGACCATCGAATTGTTAATCCTGTGCCGTGCGGACCCGATGCGGTGGAGGTGCGGATCAAAACCCCCGGTCGGTCATAGCGAGGTTCAATCCAACCATCCATCTGTAAGTAATTGTCTGACATTCGGTTGGAAGTCAAGGCGCTGCACGTACGATCTGTGCCGAAACCAGGTGAGTTGCCGTTTGGCGTACTGACGGGTATGGGCGGCAATCTCCTCAATCATTTTCCGTCGGCCTATCCGCCCTTTCAGAAATGACATAACCTCAAGGTAGCCAACGCCACTCATTCCAGGGCATCCCTCGCCGTAGCCCTTGTCCGCCATCGCCTGAGTCTCTTCGATCAATCCTTCCTCAATCATCCGAACCACCCGCCGCTCGATCCGTTCGCGGAGTTCCGTGCGCGGGCGCAAGACCTCATACACCAACACCTTCCATGGCGCTGGATCGGGCGACAATTCACGTTGCCATGCACCGATCGGTCGCCCTGTTTGTCTGAATACCTCGGCGGCACGCAAGAGACGGGTCTTATCCGTGAGGGCGATCGAATCAGCTCCGGCGGGATCGGCCCGAGCGATCTCAGAATGCACCGCTTCCCATCCCTCGGTTTCCGCTTTCGAGAGAACGGCCTGCCGGATTTCCGGGTCGATCGCTGGTAATTCAGAGAGGCCGTTGATAAAGGCGTCCAGATAGAACCCCGTGCCCCCCACAAGGATCACTCGCTCACCCCGCGCAACCCGCTCTCCGACAATGGCGCGGGCCTGGCGTACATATTCCCCCGCGGAGAATGTCTGGTCGGGATTGACCCGGTCGATCATCGCCAATCGGTATTTCTTCTGGACCTCAGGCGACGGTTTGGCGGTACCGATGTCCAACCCCCGGTAAACCTTACGTGAATCCACCGATACCAGCGATGCGCCAGTAGCATCGGCTATCTCTTGAGCCAGTGCTCCTTTGCCTGAAGCTGTGGCACCAACGATTGCAAGGATGGGCGGCTGTGGGGTCATAGCAGGTTGCACCAGCGAGTTCGGCGAACTTCCCTCCAAGCATCCATGATACAATCGGATCGCGGGCGAACCAACCCCGCCGCTGGCGTTTGGACCGCCAAGTTACCGAATCGGTTGTATCTCCGCCTCTCTGGTGGCTTTATTAGCGATCAGTCACGCCGGTTCATTCCGGCCGGGAGTATCAATTTGGACCTTTCCACCCAACCGCAGGAACCTCTGACCCCGATGATGCGGCAGTATGCCGCCATCAAGGCGCAATACCCCGACCATCTCGTGTTCTATCGCATGGGCGATTTCTACGAGATGTTCGGCGACGACGCGGTGGAAGGCGCAAGGCTCCTGGGGATCACTCTGACCAAACGCCCCCACGGCAAAGATGGCGAAATCCCGCTCGCCGGGGTGCCCCATCACGCCGCCGAACGGTACCTCGCCAAGCTGGCGGAGGCAGGGAGGCGGGTGGTGGTCTGCGAGCAAATGGAGGATCCCAAGCTCGCGAAAGGCGTGGTCAAGCGCGACGTCATCGAAATCATCACACCGGGAACCGTGATGCTCTCTTCGGCCCTCGAGGACACTGTCTCGCCCCGGATAGCGGCGGTCGACGGACCCAATTCCGATGGGCTCTTTGGCGTCGCGATGTGTGAACCAACGACCGGTCGGTATGGATTCGAGGTTTGCGGTCCCGAAGCGCTGGTCGAGCTCCTGCGTACTCTTGCGCCCAGGGAGATCGTCATCCCTCAGGACGCCAATGCGCCGATTGCCGAATTGGGCGACGATCGCGGCCGAATCACGCGCTGGCCGGACTGGCGGTTCTCCGTCGATGAAGCGACCAAGCAGCTTAAACAGCATTTCCAAGTCAGTGATTTGACTGGAATCGGTTTTGGCGAAGGCGAACGCCCCACCCCGTCGATCGGTGTCGGCGCAGCGGGCGCCTTGCTCGCGTACTTGAAAGAGACCAAACGTTCGACGCTCGCTCACATCTCCCGGATCGAACGGCTGATCACACGCGCCTCCATGGCACTCGATGAATCCACGGCGGCGAATCTCGATGTGATCGTGCGTCCCGGTGCCAGTGCCCCATCCTTGTTCACTGTTCTTGACCGCTGCCGCACGCCGATGGGCCGGCGTCTGTTACGCTCCTGGCTGTTGACCCCGCTGACCGAGCGCCCCACCATCGAACAGCGTCTCGATTGTGTGCAAAGTCTGGTGGGAGACCGCGTCACCCTCAGCCAGCTTTCCGATTCGCTCAAGGGAGTCTTCGACCTCGAGCGTTTTGTCGGACGTCTGGGTGCCGAACGCATCACACCGCGTGATCTGGCCGGCGTGCGTGAAGCGCTCGGTCGCTGGCCTGGAATGATCGAACTACTGCGCGGTTCTCCATTGATCTGGGCTGGCGACCCTGCGGTTGTGGCCACCGAACCAATTCGCGAAGAACTGGCGCGCGCACTCGTCGACGAGCCGCCACTCAGTGCGGCTGAGGGGGGCATCTTCCGGCGCGGTTACTCCGCCGAACTCGATTCTCTCTACGATGGTGCATCCGATGCCAAGACCTGGATTGCTGGTCTTCAGGCCACATTGCGGGAATCGACCGGCCTCACGTCGCTGAAGGTCGGATACAACAAGATCTTCAATTACTACATCGAAGTCTCCAAGATGCACAGTTCGAAAGTGCCGTCTGACTGGATCCGTAAGCAGACACTCGTCTCCGCCGAGCGTTACATCACATCGGAGTTGAAAGAGCGAGAGGAGATCGTCCTGAACGCCTCCGAGCGGGCCGCCGTTTTGGAGCAGCATCTTTTCGATGAGCTACGGCAGCGTCTGACACAGTCCATTGTGCTTCTTGGGAGTCTGGCGCAGAGCCTCGCACGGTTGGACGTGCTGGCGGCATTCGCCAAGGGTGCGCTGGCCCATGGATACACCCGTCCCCGCCTCACCGATGACCGGACCCTGGTGATCCGCGCCGGCCGCCATCCCGTTCTGGAGACTGTCAATCCCGCCGGGCAGTTTGTTCCTAACGACACAGTCACTGGTGACGAAGATGGATGGCTGCACCTGCTCACTGGTCCGAATATGGCAGGTAAATCGACCTATCTTCGCCAGGTTGGGCTGATCGTGCTCATGGCGCAGGCCGGGTCATTCGTCCCCGCCGACAAGGCGACAATCGGGGTCGTCGATCGCATTTTCACGCGTGTCGGCGCCGATGACGACCTCACCCGCAATCGTTCGACATTCATGGTCGAGATGGCGGAGACGGCACGGATTCTGACCGGCGCCACCGACCGCTCGCTGATCTTGTTCGACGAAGTAGGTCGGGGAACCTCCACCTATGATGGCGTCGCTATTGCCTGGGCGATTGCCGAACACCTGGCAGCCA
>JAGVEK010000566.1 GCA_020058315.1 Candidatus Zixiibacteriota bacterium | reverse complement strand
TACTGGGAAGTCGATGGGCGGCAGGTCTCGTGTGGCGAACTTCATGAACTCGGTCCAGATTGGCAGCGAGGTCGCGGCGCCGGTTCCAGTGCGGTCGCCTCCAATTGGGGTTTTCAGATCGTAGCCGACCCATACGCCGCACGTGATTTGGGGTGTGAATCCCACAAACCAGTTGTCCATGTACTCGTTCGATGTGCCGGTCTTGCCCGCGGCGGGACGCGTGAATCCCAATCGCCGCGCCGACGCTCCCGTTCCGCGGTCGATCACTGACTTCAGCACATGCAGCACAACGTAGGCCGTCTGGGCCGGGAGAACATCCTCCCGCTCCGGCGCACGCCGCTGTTCGATCACTTTGCCGAAGCGATCGGTGATCTTGCGAATCAGAATGGGACGCGTGTGGATGCCGCCGCTTGGGAAAACAGAATAGGCGCTGGTGATGTCGAAAACCGTGACTTCCGATGTGCCAATCGCGAGAGAAGGAACCGCGCGCAGGGGCGTGCTGATCCCCATCTTCTTGGCGTAACGAACCGCATTGATTGGCTCGACCTTTTGCAGCAGTTTGATCGCCACGATGTTGCGGGACTCCTGGAATCCCTGCCTGATTGTGATCGGGCCTTTGTACTCCCGGTCGAAATTCTGCGGACTCCACTCACCGGACCCCGGGATGAAGATCGTCAGTGGAGTGTCAAAAATCGTGTCAGTGGGTTTGAAGCCCGCATCCACGGCGGCCGTGAGGACGAAGGGCTTGAAGGCTGAGCCAGGCTGCCGCAATGCCTGGGTTGCCCGGTTAAACTGGCTCTCCGTGAAATCATACCCCCCAACCATCGCCAGGACGCCGCCATCTTTGTTGTTGATCGCCACGAGAGCGGCCTGGAGCTTCTTGTGGACACGGATCATCTTGCCACTGACGCTGTCGTACACCAGCACCGTAAACCGGGGATCGTTCGGTCGATGACGGGCCACCACGGCGCCTCGCAGCGAGTCCAGCCGACGGCGCACAACATCATCCGCCTCATGCTGCATGGCCGTGTCGATCGTCGTGTAAACCGACCACCCCTCCGAGTAGAAATCCTGATCGCCGTAGTGGCTTTCCAGATAACGGCGAACTTCCTCGGCGAAATAATCGCCCATCTGCCGCATACCGCCATCGGTGGAGAGTGTGAGAGGCACCGCGACCAGCGAGTCATGAGTTCTCTGGTCGATTTCCCCCACCGTCAGCAGCGACTGCAGGACCATATTGCGGCGCTCCGTGCCCTTGTCCATGTCCCGCATCGGCGAGAATCGTGAGGGCGCAGGGAGCAGTCCCACCAGGACTGCGCTCTCCAGCCGATCCAGATCCGCGGCACTCTTCCCGAAATACGCGTGCGCCGCAGCCTCGATACCGTACGCCCCTCCGCCGTAGTAGACCTGGTTGAGGTACATTTCGAGTATCTCGTTTTTCGCGTAACGGCGCTCGAGGCGAACGGCGGTCATCCATTCCTTGACCTTCCGGGCGATTGTACGCTCCTGTGTGAGGAAGAGCTGGCGGGCCAGTTGCTGGGTGATTGTGGAAGCGCCCTGAGGGCGGCGACCGGTCAGCGGCCGCAGGATGACTCCACGTACGATCGCCGTCCACTCCACACCCCAATGCTTGTAGAAGTCGCGATCCTCGGAGGCCAGGAGTGTCCTGATCATGTACGGGGAGATCTTCTCAAACGGCGTGAGCACTCTCCGCTCTATGAAAAAATCGTAGAATGGCTGGTCATTGCGGTCAAACAACCGCGTCGAAAGCCTGGGCTTGATGTTGTAGACACGTTCGATGGACGGCAGATCCTTCCGATAACCCCAGACGGTAATCCCAATAGCGGCGACAAAAGCGCCGATGATGCCAACAACCCCCCAGAGGACGAATTTCCAGAGGTGCCGGGTGCGACGCGCGGAACGTCGGGACCGGCGCAGGTCAGGAGAGATCTTCTTGTCGGGGAATTCCTTCCACTCCCACTGAGGCTCTTGGTCTGCCATGCATCCTTCTACGCGGTTCGGCCCCTCGAAGGCCCCGCGTTGTTTGCAGCATCCCGCCGGGACACGGTGGCGTCAAGGAAAAACCGCTTGCCGGTTTGGCAGGCCTGGTCTATCATGGTCGAACCTGTTCGGGCAACTGGACTTGGGCGGCACCGATGAAATCATTCAATGAACAATGGGCAGTCGTTCGGTCGGGGACTGTCGAGATTCTTCCGGAAGGCGAACTTGAGAAGAAGCTGGCTCGTAGCATCCAGGAAAACCGCCCGCTCCGGGTCAAGCAGGGTTTCGATCCAACGGCGCCCGACATCCATCTTGGCCACACCGTTGGCCTGCGCAAGTTAAAACAATTCCAGGACTTGGGCCACCAGATCGTCCTCATTGTCGGCGATTACACCGGGATGGTTGGCGACCCGTCAGGGCGTTCCGCGACCAGGCCCCAGTTGACTGAGGAAGAAGTACGCCGTTACGCGGATACCTACCAGAAGCAGTTCTTCAAAGTGCTGGATCGCTCGAAGACCGAGGTCCGATGGAATGGCGAGTGGTTCTCGAAGATGTCGTTTGCCGAGATTATGAAACTCGCCTCCCGGATCACCGTGGCGCGGATGCTCGAACGCGACGATTTCGAAAAACGGTACCGGTCGGGGGAACCGATCTCGATCCACGAGATGTTCTATCCGTTGATGCAGGCGTATGACTCGGTTGCCGTAAAGGCCGACATTGAGATTGGCGGGACCGACCAGAAATTCAACCTCCTGACTGGACGTCAGATCCAGATCGATTACGGTCAGGCGCCCCAGGCGATTCTCACTCTCCCGATTCTCGCGGGAACCGACGGCGTGTTACGGATGAGCAAGTCGACCGGAAACTACATCGGTATCGACGAATCACCCGAAGAGATGTTCGGCAAGACGATGTCGATTCCCGACAATCTCATCATCTCCTACTTCGAATTGGTGGCCGATGTGCCGCTCGAACGACTGCAGGAGATCCGGGGGCTGATGCAGAGCGGCAAGGTCAATCCACGGGACCTCAAGCTGGAGCTGGGTGAGTCTCTCGTTCGTATGTATCACGGCGCCGATCTTGCGACCGCCGCGCGCGAGGGTTTCATTCGGCAGTTTTCCCAGCGCCAGGCACCGGCCGAAATCGAATCCTGCATCATCATTTCTCCAGAGCCGCGAATGCGCCTTGCGGAGGTCATCGTAAAGGCAGGCGGCGCCGCCACTTTGGGCGAGGCCAAACGCAAGATCGAACAGAGCGGCGTCCGCATCAACGACACGGTTCTCACCGACCCGCACGCACTTGTGGAGACTACACAGACGTTCCTGCTCAACGTGGGCAAGCGCTTTTACAGGGAGATCCAATTCAAAGGATAGCGAGCAAATATCATGGAAATCCTCGATACGATCGATCAGAAACTGGCCCGCCTGCGGAGGTTCCTTTGACATCGACGGTCTGACCAGTAAAATCACGGCACTGGAGGAGAAGACCGCCGGTGATGGCTTTTGGAACAACACCGAGACCGCACGCAGAACCCTCAAGGAAATCGCCCTCGCGAAATCATGGGCCGAAGGTTTCCGCACCCTGATCAGCCGCAAGGAAGACGCCGCGACACTCTGGGAAATGGCCAGCGAGGAGAAAGATCCGGCCGCAATCCGGGACGCCGAAGCGGAGGCCGCGGCTCTGGCGGCCGATGTCGACGCCTTCGAATTCAGAAGCCTCCTGTCGGGCGAAGATGACCACAACGACGCCATTGTGACCATTCACTCAGGCGCCGGTGGTACCGAGTCCTGCGACTGGGCCGAGATGCTCCTGCGCATGTACACCCGCTGGATCGAGCGTCATGGTTTCCAGTACGAAACGCTTGACTATAGCTCCGGGGAATCGGCGGGGATCAAGTCGGCGACGCTCGAAGTCAAAGGCGAATTCGCCTACGGGTATCTCAAGGCAGAGATCGGGGTTCATCGTCTGGTGCGAATCTCACCTTACGATGCGAACAAGCGGCGGCATACGTCTTTCGCCTCCGTCTTTGTCTTTCCCGAGGCGGGACTCGATATCCAGATCGAAATCAAAGAAGAGGACGTGCGCGTTGACACCTTCCGTGCCTCCGGTGCCGGAGGACAGCACGTCAATAAGACCTCTTCGGCAATCCGGCTTACGCACATTCCCACAGGGATTGTGGTCCAGTGCCAGACCGAGCGTTCGCAGCACAAGAACCGTGACTCAGCATTCAAAGTGCTCCGTGCGCGGCTGTACCAGTTGGAAAGAGAAAAGGAACAGGCGAAGCTCGCCGTGATCGAGAAGACCAAGAAGAAAATCGAGTGGGGATCGCAGATCCGCTCCTATGTCTTCCAGCCGTACCAGATGGTCAAAGACCATCGCACCGATATCGAAACATCGAATGTGCAGGCAGTAATGGATGGCGACCTTGATCCGTTTATCGAAGGTTTCTTGAGCCACGGGACCGTCGAGAACGCTGTCACCACGGGAGGCGACCGGAAGTGATGGTCCCGCCGTCTCTATCGCGGCAATTGAAGGCCGCTTGTCGGCCGGAGGTATCTACGATATGGTGATTCTTCTGATCCTTGTTGGACTGGCCGCCGGTGTCCTTTCCGGAATACTCGGAATCGGTGGCGGACTGCTCATCGTCCCCGCGCTCGTTTTCCTATTTGGTGTGACACAGAAGCAGGCACAAGGCACTTCGCTGGCGATTCTCCTTCTCCCCGTCGGGATCCTTGCGGTGTGGGAGTATTACCAGGCCGGGAACATCGACTTCAAGATGGCCGGACTGGTGGCGTTGGGCTTCGTCTTCGGAGCCTATGGAGGCGCGCTGATCGCCGGTCACGTCGCCGATGATGTCCTCAAGAAGGTATTTGCAGTCTTCCTCGTGTTGGTCGCGGCGAAAATGTTTTTCGGGAAATAGGGCTGCCGCGATTCGGCAGGCTGATCTGCGGGAGGTGCGTTCATGCGGACGAACATCTCTTCCGTTGAGTCACACGGGTTGATCACGGTGCGTACTTTGCACCGGCCATCAATTCGATAGAGGCTCTTGGGCCGGAATG
>JAGVEK010000397.1 GCA_020058315.1 Candidatus Zixiibacteriota bacterium | reverse complement strand
TGGCAGGATTCTCCATCATCACCGACATGGGGTTGCCGGATGCGCTCCACCCGACGGATTTCGACACGATCATCGGCGTCGCCAATCGAGCGGAACCCATTCTGTCGGCCTTGATCGGAGAATTGGTGAAGCGGATCTGACCCCGACCGTTCCGGGCAAAGACAACCGAACGCTGACAGGGATCGCTCCATTGCTGACGGAAGGCATTGATCGTGAAATTCGAGATCACGCCCCGACATGCTTGCCCGATCATATTGACCGACGGACCGTGAATCAGCCGTTGGCGGCGGGACAATTGCTGGACGACGTCGGCGATCTGGGCGGCGTCGTCTTCATTTGTGGAGATCTTGAGATAGGCCGTGACAGAGGCCGCGAAATCACGTAAATACCCGGCTTGGCCGGGTGAGGAAAGCGGATTCCTCGTCCGCCACGGCGGACTCGGAATGACACCCCACGTGCAGGGCGGCGGGGAACCGGAGCCTGCAATCAAGAGTTTAAGAGCGCGACGAGGCAATGGCGACGGAACCGATCACATCCGACACTGAATTTGAGCCAAAGGTCCCATCCAGGGGTCCGACCTACGGCGAACTCGAAGAGCAGATCCTCAAGTTTTGGGACGATCATGGCATCTTCCCGGCTTCGATCGCGCGCCGGAAGGATGCTCCGGCATTCGTTTTCTATGAAGGCCCTCCGACTGCCAATGGCAAACCGGGGATTCATCACGTCATCGCCCGTACGATCAAGGATCTTGTCTGCCGCTATCAGACGATGAAGGGGTTCAAAGTCGAGCGGAAGGGCGGATGGGACACGCATGGGCTGCCGGTCGAGATCGAAGTCGAAAAGGCATTGGGGCTGGAATCGAAGGCCAAGATCGTTGAATATGGTGTCGACAAGTTCAATGCTCAATGCCGGACATCGGTCTTCAAGTACAAGGACGAATGGGACCGTCTGACCAGGCGCATCGGGTACTGGCTTGATCTGGAACATCCATACGTCACATTGACCAACGAATACATCGAGTCGGTGTGGTGGATTCTGGCGCAGTTCTTCCAGCGCGGTTTGCTCTATGAAGGTCATAAGATCGTTCCCTATTGCCCGCGTTGCGGCACGGGTCTTTCCAGCCACGAAGTAGCGCAGGGGTACGACACGGTGACCGATCCGTCGGTGACGGTCACAATGCCTCTGGCGGACGATCCCCAGACGGCTTTTCTGGTCTGGACCACGACACCTTGGACTCTGATCTCGAACGCCGCTCTTGCCGTGGGGCATGACATCGACTATGTCCTTGCCATCAAAGATGGTCGTCGATTCATCCTGGCCGAGGCGCGCGCGAACGTCGTCCTTGGCGAGTTCGAAGTGGAGCGTCGTTTCAAGGGCGCAGAACTGGCCGGCAAACGCTACCAGCCAATCTTTCCCTTCTTTGTCGATGATCCCGGCGACAAGACGTTCACTGTTCTCGAAGCGGATTTTGTCTCGACTGAGGATGGAACCGGCATCGTGCACATGGCCCCGGCTTTCGGTGCCGACGACTATGAAGTTGGGCGCAAACACGGCCTGCCGACTCTCCAGCCGGTCCTTCCTGATGGAACATTCGAGGCCAGGATCACGCCCTACGCGGGGCAGTTTGTCAAGGATGCCGACAAGCAGATCATCAAGGATCTGAAGCAGGCCGGACGGCTTTTTGATGCCGGGCAGATCGAGCACACGTATCCATTCTGCTGGCGTTGCGATACACCGCTTCTGTATTACGCGCGCCGCTCCTGGTACATCCGGACGTCGCATTTCAAGGATCGTCTTCTGGAGCTGAACCGCAAAATCAACTGGTACCCGCCGGAGATTGGTGAGAAACGCTTCGGAGAATGGCTCGAGAACAATGTCGACTGGGCGCTCTCGCGGGAACGGTTTTGGGGCACACCCCTTCCGATCTGGGTATGCGAGAAATGTGGCGGCCAGACGGCGGTCGAATCGGTCGCGGACCTGAAGGCACGTGGCTCACACCTGCCGGAACCGCTCGATTTGCACAAGCCGCATGTCGACGCGGTCACCCTGACTTGCGATGGCTGCAAAACCGCCATGCACCGCGTCCCCGATGTGATCGACGTGTGGTTTGACTCGGGCGCGATGCCCTTCGCTCAATGGCACTACCCATTCAGCGGGAAGGAGAACCTCTCCGCGCGGTTCCCCGCAGACTTTATCAGCGAGGCAGTCGATCAGACGCGCGGCTGGTTCTACTCGCTGCACGCAATCGCGACCATGCTCACCGGCGAAGCGGCATTCAAGAACTGCCTGGTGATGGAATTTGTTGTCGACAAGAAGGGCCGTAAGATGTCGAAGTCACGGGGCAATGTGGTCGACCCGTGGCAGGTGATTGCCTCTGATGGCGCCGACACCCTGCGTTGGTATCTGCTCTCTGTTTCACAGCCGTGGATACCGACCAAGTTTGATGCCGACGCCGTGACCGAGGTGCGCAACCGGTTCTTCGACACCTGGAGGAACACACTCGCCTTCTTTGAACTGTATGCGGGGATCGATAAAATCGATGTGATTGAGCTTCTGAACCGGCCTCCCTCGCAGCATGAATTCGACCGCTGGTTCAACTCGCGGCTGGCGAGCGTTACCCAATCGGTGGATCAGGCCTATAAAACTTACGACCTGACAGGCGCGGTGCGTCAGATTGCGGATTTCACGGTGGATGACGTGTCTAACTGGTACGTGCGGCTCAATCGGCGGCGCTTCTGGGGTGCCGGGAGGGCTGAGGAGAAGCTCGATGCATTTGCGACACTGGCTCGCGGGCTGGTGACAATTGCTCAGCTTGCCGCACCTGCCGCGCCGTTCTTTGCCGAGCATGTCTACCGCAGGCTGATCGGTGACAGGGGAGAAGCCGCGGGCTGGCCGAAAAGCATCCACCTCACAGACTTCCCTGCGCCTAATGCTCAGGCTGTGGATGCCGATTTAGAATCCAGAATGGCAGCCGCCCAGCGGGTAGTGTCGCTTGGGCGGGCAGCAAGAGCCAAGGCGCGTCAGAAAGTCCGGCAGCCACTGCGCGAGGTTGCGATTTTTCCGCCCGGCGACTGGGCGGCGGGAACGTTAGAGGGGATGGCTGAACTGGTTGCCAGCGAGTTGAATGTCAAGAATGTGAGCGTACGAGCAAGCGCTGATGGGTTTGTCCAAATGTCGGTCAAACCGAATTTCGCAGCCCTTGGAGCGCGTCTGGGTGCACGGGTCAAGGAATTGCAGAAGGTTCTAACATCTTGGGACAAGGCGGCAATCGATGGCTATAGGCGCCGCCAATCGGCAACTGCCACCTTGGAGGGGCAGACGGTGGACTTGGGCCCCGGCGATTTGCTGGTGGACACCACCGGACCGGAAGGATACTTTGTCGAGTCCGATGGGCGGCTGATCGTCGCTATTGACGGCCGCCTGGACGATGACTTGCGCGCCGAGGGGTTTGCCCGGGAACTGGTCAACCGTGTCCAGAATACGCGCAAGAAGATCGGCTTGGATGTGACGGACCGGATCCGGCTGACAGTGCACTCAACGGCGCCGGTTCTGGAGGCTCTCGAACGGCATGTCGGACGGATCAAGGATGACACGTTGAGTGTGGAGTTGGGCCTGCGTTCTGAGAAAGTGGATCGGTCTGTCGGCCATAGTGTCGATCTCAATGGGCAGGAAGCGACCATCATAGTCGAGCGGTGGCCCGTATAGAGGCGGAGTGAGCAACCCTGAGAGGGAGAGGCCGTGAACAAACGCGACCTGAAGAAATTTGAAGCACTACTCTTGGCCAAGCGTGCCGAGATCGTTGGTGAGATCGACAGCATCAAGAAGACCGCGATGAACACCACGCTCACCGAGGCGTCGGGGGATTTGTCGACCCACACCTACCACATGGCCGATCAGGGGACGGATGCCGAGGAGAGGGAGAAATCCTTCTACTTTGCTTCGAAATCAGGCCGTTTTCTTTACCATTTGGACGAAGCACTGCGCCGCATTGCGGACGGCACCTACGGCAAGTGCGCGACCTGCAGTCAGGACATCTCGATCGCGCGCCTCGAAGCAGTACCCCACGCACGGTTTTGCATCTCCTGCAAGGAAAAAGAGGAGCAGGATAAGATCCGTTCCAACACCGACCACTGAGCCTTCGTTGCCTCCTG
>JAGVEK010000457.1 GCA_020058315.1 Candidatus Zixiibacteriota bacterium | reverse complement strand
CTTGCCCTTGGGCGGCTTGAAATCCCCCACCGGATCCTGATCCAAGAACCCCCGGCGCCCGGCAAACTGCAGGAAGGAGCGGACCACGGTCGTCCGCCAGCGAACGGTGGTCGCCCCCAGCCCCTTGGCTCTGAGGTGGTCCCGGTAGTCGAACAGGATCTCATCGTGAAGGTCACCCGGCAGCCACTTGAAGAACCGCAGCAGTTCCCGCTGGTAGGCCACCTTGGTGGATTGAGCGTCGCAGCGGCGCAAGAACCGGGGCAGAACGTGGGTCAATGTCTCTTTGGGCTCCATGGCAAACCTCCTTCACCCGGCCATGAACCCTTCCCCTGGAAGAAACTTCAACTCAATTAGTACCTCGCCCAGGACGGTCGATAGGTTCCATCACTACGCAATCCATAATTTGCACGCAGCCCTGAGTCCTCCATCTCCTCGTCATCATCCGCACTAGCCGCTGCCAGGTACTGGGTGGCCGCACTCACCGCCAAGGCCAGGGCGTCGGCATAATCGTCGTGGCCCCGGGTGTGCCGGCCATGGCCGATCCGGATCCCACCTCCGGGCAGGTTTTCAAGTTCGAGGCCGCGCAGTTCCTTGAGCGATGCGGGGTGGTCGAGCAGCTCGATGGTCCCGTCTTGGATGCGAGCGCGCAAGGTTCCGTAGATGTCCCCTTTCGACGAAAGGGTGAACGTCCGCTCCTCGTAACAGAGCCCGTGGCGGCCAAAGGCATCCTTGAGAGGCTCGGCCCCAAATTGGTCGCCCAGGACTCTGTAGACCGAGTACCGCTTGCAGATGCTCTGCAGCTGGAGCATGACCTCCCCCAGGCGCAGCGGCTGTTCCCGGCTTCCCTGCCAGCCGGCAAGCAGGTCCGTGATGACCATGCCCCGCTCTCTGTCGTTGTGGGCTATGGCCAAGGTGAAGGCGTCGCCCTTGTAAGCCGCATCCACCGCGGCGCAATAGGTGGTGTTTTCTTTCGGGGCCAGTTCCGTGCGGCCGGGGACGACGCAGGCTTCGATGGCTTCGGCCGACAGGAAGCTGCTGATTGCCTCGGTGAATTCGGCCAAATACTCCCGGCGAAAATTCTCCGGGTCGCGGGCCTGCTCCCGCCTGAGGAAGGACTCAGGCACCGTGGGGTTCATCAGCCGGGTCGGGGCATGCCATACCAAAGTGTTCGCATCGCTGTCCCGGGCTCGCCAGGCATCCCACAGAACCCCGCTCATCGTGTAGGGGGAGCTGACCATCAGGAGCTTGCCGTGGTGGAACGTAGCCATAGCCGGCCGGACCGCTTGGATCACCGCGGCATCTGGGTTCGCATAAGTGTCCTCGGTCCACCAAAATGCGATTTCATCGCAGATACAGCAGACCACCGACAGCCCGCGAATGGACCGGAAACTGGCCGGGTGAATCGCGATGATAATGCCGTTATCCAACTCCAGCTCCTGAGACCGGCTGGCCACCACATGCCGACTCAAAATAGGACTGCGGTTGATTTTCCCTTCGATGTAGCCCTTGACGATTTTGGCCTGCCGCATGTTTTGGGCCAGCAGAAGGACCACGCCGGTCTCCCCGGCGGACAGGTTGTGGTCCCGGAAAAACGCCTCGAAAATCGCCGCGTTGGCGGCCAGCTTGTCCGACTTGCCTGACCTGCGGCCACAGATAAACACCGCCTCGCGGTACTCGACCCCTGGCCGCCACGCTGCGCCTGCCATTTGCTGGGCCAGGGCCAGCTGCTCCCCTTCTAGCGGGAGCCCGTACACGGCCCGCAGGGCAGCCTCCTGGGCCACCGACAGGCAATCCCCGATGATATTGGGATCCCGGATGGCCTCGATAATCGTGATTGGAGGATTCATACTTTTTCCTCAGCTTTGGACTGGATCTGCCGCAAGTAGTCCTCCAGCCGGGGACCCTGACCTTGCCGGGCGGCCCTGCGCTCCGCTACCGCCTGCCGGAACTCGGCCAGCACCCGGCTCAAGGCGTTTTCGGTCGTGGTGAGCCGGTCGGCGACGTTGCGGATCTCGCCCGTAGCCAAATTTATCAAGCCGGCGACCTTCAAATAGTTCTCGATCTGGAAGATCCGGGACCGGTGCCGGACGACCTGCTCGATGCGGGCGTTGTCGCTGGGCATGGGATCGGTACCCGTGGCTTCTCGGACCTCCGCCATCAGCCCGAACGCCCACCCCTGCTGCAGCTGGGTCAAAATGGGGCAGGTCTGGTTCATCCGGCCCTCTTTGCAGGAGAGCGGGTGCCGGCGGTCCTTCTTTTTGATGTGGTACAAAGGGCAGAGATTGCAGGTCAACGAAGTCGGGATCCTGACCCCATCCTCGCTGTGCCAGCCGTGCCGGGTGCTACCCTTCTGGGCCGGCAGGGTCCCCGGCCGCGGCCGGATTACCATTTCAGCCGGCAGGTTGACCGGCTCGGCCGTGAAATCCGGGGATTCGGTGCTCTGGAAGTTGGGGTATTTCATTCTCACGGCCATCGATTTCTGTCCTAAACGCCTGAATTAAGGCCATTTTCTTGGGGTTTGGGCTTCCGGCCAGGCCGCCTGATTTGCCCCGGATACGACCCCAAATCCTGCCTGTATTTGCCCATTCTTGCTCCCCCATTGCGACTATTTCGAGCCATATCTGACACCCTCTTAACTGTTTGTTGCGGTATCGTCTTTTCCGGGAAACTGTGTCTTTCCCTGAAAAAAAACTGGACCAGTTCTTGGGCTCACCGTAGCACCCCATTTACCGGGCAAATATTACTCCCCCCTCGTCGCTGAGTCCCTGACACCCTGGCAGAGGTGCGATCTTTCTGGGCCTACTGAAAGAAACACCGCATCATCGCTCAGCTTTCAAGCCCCTGATCTGGGTCCGTGGATTTTTCCCCAGTAATATTCCCGTCTTCTTGACCCAGGTACCGGGTAGCCAGCAGCTCCAGGGTGCGAGCCTTCGGGTTCCTTGCCCCACCGATCACCTGCTGTGCAACTTCGGAAGCCCGCTGCCACAATTCGTGCTGTTGCCTGTCGAGTACGATCGTCAGCACCTCAGGCGCGTCTTTGTCCTGCTGTGCGGCCTGTTCCTCCAGCTCGTCCGCGAACCCTTCAGGGATCTGCAGCAAGGACAGGAAGTCGACGATCTCCCCTTGGTCAAACGGCAGCGTGGCCTCCATGTCCGGCAGGGTCATTTCCTGCTGGAGGTCGTGCAGAAGGTTGGATAGCAACGACGGCACCGGCTGGCCGGTCATCGAGTTGAGGTTCACCGAGAGAATCATGGCCCTCTTGTCGTTGAGCTCCACGATGACGCAGGGGACGGTTTCGTAGCCGAGTTCGTCTTTGCAGATCGACCAGCGGTGAAAGCCGCCGAGGATCTCATAGCGGCCCTCGTGCTTGGGATGCGGTCGGACCACAAGCGGTTCGATCAGCCCTTCGCGCCTGAGGTAGGCCGTGAGCTTCTTCCTCATCTCCTTGGCCATGCGGTTCGGGTTCCAGTGGTTCGGATCCAGTAGGTCGACCTTGATTTGGATAACTTCCATCAGCGGTTCCTTCCGATGACCAGCAACTCCTGGTTCTTAGCCCGGGACTCGGCGCTGGCCAGCCCGCTGCAGTGTACGTATCTGATCTCGCGGCCCTCCACATGCGGCCGGTAGTGGCGCATCAGGTCCATTAGGGTTGAAAGATCGGTGCGCGCGTTGCCATAACTCAACACCCAGATCGGGATGTGATCGGCGGCCTCGAACAGCCGGGGCAGGATCAGCTCGGGCCGCTCGGTACTGAACGGGCTGGGCGGTACGTCGGCGTGGTCGCCGCGAAGCAGGTCGTCCAAGGGCGCCATGCAGCGTTCGTAGCTCGTCGTGCCTGAATATGGCGGATCCATGTAGCAGATGTCACCCCGAACGCCCCGGAGGAACTCCAGCG
>JAGVEK010000544.1 GCA_020058315.1 Candidatus Zixiibacteriota bacterium | reverse complement strand
CCGAGATCCGAAAATCAACAGGCCGCCTTCATCTGCTGGAAGCAACGCTCGTGCAGGACGACAATGCGAAGGTCACCGCGATCGGCAAATTCCTGACAGTATCCTCGTGATGCAGTGCCGCGCCACGTCACGAGTTCAGACATGCACGCGCGAGACCAAGGCGCAGAGACTCCCTTCTCACTGGCTCATCTACAACGCGGTTGCCCCCGCAACCATTCAATTCTCAGCGGCCCGCTCGGCAATCAAGTCGAGTTCCGCCAATGGTCCGCAGTCGCAATCCCACTCCCAGAATCGCCAAGAGCACAGTGAGACTGACGAGGATCGACGGCGCGGCGGGAAGATCCAACTGAACGGAGAACATCAACCCAGCCAGGCTCCCTACAAACCCGAAGATCCAACCGATGGCCAAGGCCAATCCCGGCCTCTGTGTCGCCATGAGTCCAGCCACCGCTGGAATCACGAGGAAGCCGAAGACGAGGAGCACCCCCGCGATCTGCACGGACGACGTCACCACGAATCCGAACATGGCATAGAACAGAAAATCCCAAAAGAAGATCCTGCGGCCGCGCTGGCGTGCCCCCCGGGGGTCGTTGGTGATCTCGAAGAAAGGCTTGCGCAGCAGGAAGTGCGCCACGCCGATGACGGCATAAAGGACCGCGGTCCTGGCAATGTGGGAGGGATTGACCGTAAAGAGGCTCCCGACCAGCGTCTCTTTGAGGTGTTCGGGCCCTGCCGGACTCTTCTCCAGCACCAGGAACACGGCCGCCTGCGCGGTCGCGAATACGATCCCGATGAAGGCCTCGAGCGGCACATTGCGTTCCTGACCGCGCAACCAGGCAAACGCAGCCGCACCCACCCAAGTCATGCCCAAGGCGAGCAGGTAGGTGAGGGTCTCGCTCTCATGCACCTGAAGAACCAAGGCGACAGCCACGCCGAGCGCGGCCATCTGAGCCAGGGCGAGATCCACGAAGATCACGCCCCGGCGAACGATGTGAAACCCCAGATAGGCGTGGATTCCAGCCAGGATGAGGCTGGCCACCAACGCCGTCCAGAAGAAGGGAAGTGCGAACGCGTCCATTTCGTCCTACCTGCTGCCGGTGCCGCCTGCGGGCACAGCCATTAGTTGGAGAACCTGGTGAATATGACTGAGGTAGCTCCCATCCTCTGCCGTTTCACAGGATGGAGACACTTTGATGACCCTCAGACCGGTCTGGCGGGCAAGGAACTGCCCTGCATCGTCCGAGAAGTAAGGTTCCTGAATGAAGACCGCGACTTTGCGCTGCTTGATCACATCGACCAGTTCCTGCAGGTGCTTTCCTGTCGGTGGGATGCCGGGAAACGGCTCGGCTGCCCCGGCGATTTCCAAGTCGAATGCGTGGGCCAGATAGATCCAGGAGGCATGGTAGGTGATCACGACCCTGCTGGGGAGACCCGAAACGACCTCCAACCCCTTCGCCATCTCTGCCTCAACGACCTTTGCGAAGGCTCGCGCGCGTGACTGGTAGTCCGGCGCGTGTGCCGGGTCGACGCTGCTCAGTGCTTCGGCCACCTGTGCCGCCACGATGGCACCGTTTCGAGGGTCAAGCCAGTAGTGGGGATTCCCATTGGGATGGACATCACCCATCAGGGCGGTGATTTTTCCGGTCGGTTTCTCCAAGGGGTCGATGTCCCGCGAACAGTCCACGATCAGGAGATGATCATTGCGGGAACCGTCGATAATCTGATCAGCCCACTGGTCGAGTTGCATCCCGACCTTGAGATAGACGTTCGCCTTGGAGACACGAACCATGTACGACGGGAGCACCTCGACGCGGTGCACGTCTGCCGTTGGCCGGGCAATGGAGAAGCACTCAACCTGATCGCCGCCCACCGTGGAAGCGATCGAGGCAAGATCGGTGATGGATGCGGCTACGCGGATCCTGGCCGAGACATCCCCCGTCCAGGCCAGAAGCAGCGAGACAACAGGGACCCATATAAGCCGGGCCGCAAGGATTCGGCAACCCAGCGATACCTGCGAATCGAAGTTTCGGAATTTGAGTTTCATCCTCTTTATCCTCCCCGCTCTTGATGAGCGGAATTCCAGTTAGAATTCATGGACCTTGTGCGGACCCATCGAGTAGATCACGCGGAGCGTGAAAGTGTTGACGGCCTTCGGATTCTCCCCGGTCCCCGGAGGCGTACCGGGCACGAAACGGCTCCAGTCGGCTCGAATCGCCGTGGTCTCTTCCATCAGGGCAAACCCTGCGAAGAGACCCACCGCCTGATTCCAGATCCTGTCCGCGTCGTCTGTCTGGTAGCGCTCATAGGATGCCCCAACGTTGTAGCGCAGAGCGAAGTTGTAATCGGCGAAGACAAAACCCCCGAAGGGAGTGATCTTGTCTTTCGTGTACTGTGCGGTCACGGGATCCCAAGAGGCGTCCTGGCGATCGAGCTTCAGCATTTCACCCTGCAAGTGGAGATAGGATCGCGGAGAATTCCAGAGCTTGGCCTTCACATCGACCCCATAGACCCGTGTGCGGGCGGCCGCGGCCACGTTGTTGGTTCCCTGCGTCGCCGAAATCCCAAACTCAATGCCCGAACGCTCGCCGACCATTGTGAATCCGCTCAGGCGACCCACCAGGGCCAGCCGGGTTTCTCCAGAGCGATCCGAACCGCTGGCGTATGGGTCGAGCGGGTCACCCGCAGCCACCGCCTCGCTATCCGGTTCCCGTGATCGGCGGAAGGCATCCCCCTGGAGCACATCGACCGAGGCCGTCAGAGAGAAATCCCCCGGCATCGGAATCCGTTCGGACAGCGAAACCCCGATTTCGTTGAAGGACTCCTCACCCGGAAGGTAAGTGCCGAGCACCCGAAACGGCTCCGCGAATGGATTGGCGTGATGATGCGCCGTATTGAGTTTGCCGAAGCCGACCCGGTACTTCCCGCCTTTCAAGTCCAGAGCACAGGGGAGTCCCCGCAGGATTGTGAAGTACCCCTCCTCCAGTTCAAGTCCTTCCTCTGCCAGAGAAAGGATGAAGATCCCTCGGGCATATGGGTTCAAGTATGAATCAAAGACGAATTCCGTTTCGCCGGCATCGAGACGGATGCGTTTGGCGTTCGGGTCTTCGTTATCATCGGTCATGTTCAAAGAAGGCTGGCCGACGACGGAGATGTCGGGGTTGATCACCCCGGCTCGAAGGGGTGCGGAAGTCATGAGAATTGCCGCAAGACCGTACAGAACGACATGTCGCATATACCATACCTCAATGGGCGCAACTGTGCGCCAGTTGCCTGCAAGCATCCACCACCCGTCAGGTCAGAGACCCGTGAGTGATCGTTGTCAGAGCGACAGAATATGCAGGCGTGCCGGGGGTGCCCGGGCAGAGGGTGCAGACGATACGGCTTGAGGGTTCGAGTAAGCGGGAGAAGTGAAGACCAGACCAAGGGATATCCATGAGACTAAGGTCAGACTTGTGAGTGCCGGGATGGCGGTGCCGGCAAACGACGAAATGCAGAGCCAGCACTGACCGTCGGCATGATCGGCGTGTCGATGGAATTCCGCGACGACGACAATGGCACAGGCGATCAGAGCGACCACCAGAAGGATCTTGTGTGTGCGCGTCGAGCGGTTCATCGGGAGTCCCAAGGCGATCTTACGTCTCCGCCGAAAGATCGATCCTGAAAATGGTATTCGAGATCGTGAGAGTCAAGGTGATCTTGAGAAAATCGCGATGGCGGCCCTTGGCATGTGGGACGCGGATCGGTCGTGGGCAGGCGAGGCTCCTCCCAAGCCATCTCCCGACGCGGCGAGATCGGCGGCTCGGCAGGAGCCTCGCTCTCCCACCGATCGTGGGTACGGATAGGGAACCGGCACGGAGGAGTCACTCCGCCACGTGCGACGCCTGCACCGTATCGCCGGGGGTGTACTCAAGAATCAGCGCTTTCTGCGCACCGAAAATCGCACCACCGTGACCAATGTCGTACTGACCGCGCACGCGCTCCCCAGCGGGGACGCCCAAAAGACCAACGGCCGCGGAGCGCGTCATACCAAGGTCGCGCAGTTCGGCGAGAGCACGCAGGAACATCGCGCGGCGTGCAAGCGGGTCACCGCTGAACCAGCCCGATGAATCGAATGGCTGCGAGCCGAGCGTCGGACGACGGTGGTTATAGAGAACCTCTCTAATTGTCCCGGTCTGATCGTAAGCGAAGACACCGTACAAGTAGCCCGGATCGCCGATTGCCGCGCGGGGATCGACCGGCGAGTCGTCTTGGACCGGACCCAGGTCATACCAAATCAACCGGTCATCGAACTCGGCGGCGCCGAGATATATCTCCACTTCGGAGCGTGGGAATCCCACGAAGTTTGTTTGCGCCAGTAGCGATTTGAGCATCCGCCCGCGCGTTGAGCCGAGTGACGTCTGCCAAATGGCCGGACTGAATGGCAGGGGGCGATATGCCACATACGTTCCCGCAGCGGCGAGAATCGCCAAAGTGAAGGCCAGAAGCATGACCGCTCGCGGCAACCAGGGGCGCGGCGGGCCGTAGACGCCTGGCGGTTCGAGTGGCAGCTGCGTGGTGGTGAGCATGCGTGAGGAACCAGATGTGCAGGGGCGTATTGCAGTACGCCCCTATGGTTGCGCGAATGTGGCAAAAATGAGAATCGCTACTTCGCCTTTAACTCACTGCGCAATCCCATCACGAAACACACCACCGCCCAGATGCCCACCATCAGCGCGTAGGCGGTATGATTCGCATAGTCCAGGAATACCAAGTCGATCATCGCAAGGATCAGCAGAACCACGCCAATACCGTACCAATTCTTTCCTGCACCCATCACGCCCCTCCTGGATTTGAACTTCACGTCCCTCACCGTAGCGGGCAAGGGGCTTAAGCCCCTTGCCCTCGCCCTCGCCAAGCGCGAGTTCACTGAATATCGTCAGCTCATTTCGTCGCCGCCAGTTTCTTGATGGCAGTCTGCGTGTACATGAACAGCAGGAGGAACACGATATCCATCAGTGCAAACGGAATGAAGAATGATGGCACTGAGTCGATCAGCAGATGACCGAGAACGACCACCACAAAGCCCAGTTTCATCAGAACACCGAGCGTGACGATCGCCTGATTACGCACGGGATCCTTGTACACGAAGAAGAACCCGATCCCGAAGACAAAGATGTATGCCGCCGCCAGTTGTATGTACCCGGCATGATTGGGGAGTTCGGTGCCAAAGCTGTTGTAGACTTGTTTGAAGAAAAGGCCGAAGACAATTCCCAAAATGATGTCATACAGGGCTGCGATCAGAAACACCGTCTTGATTCCTTTAATCGACATCCTCGTCTCCCTCCGCGCCTGTGAGGCGCTTCCTCCCGAAATTGGGGGAACTTCTCAGCATTCGCCGGAATT